>CAZKWD010000114.1:0-7130 GCA_964556175.1 uncultured Rikenellaceae bacterium | reverse complement strand
GCAATTGACCAAATGTATTAAGAAAAATCCATAGCAGGTGAATACTCTAATTTAATTGCCATTTCATGTAAATTCATTAATTTCGGAAAATATTGGATTTTAAATTGATTGAGAAACCAAAATATATCAATGTTGCAGGTAAACTGCTGGATTTGAGCATACCAAAGGTGATGGGAGTTATCAACATAACTCCTGATTCCTTTTATGAGGGCAGCAGGGCAAATGAGGAAAAGGAGATACTCAAAGCTGCGGCGGGAATAATAGAAGGCGGCGCCGATATAATTGATATTGGAGGTTATTCCTCCCGGCCCGGTGCTGCAGAAGTTCCTCCTGAAGAGGAGAAAAAACGGGTCCTTACAGCTATATGTCTCATAAACAAGGAATTTCCTGAAATAATAATTTCTGTTGACACCTTCAGATCGGAAATAGCCAGAGAAGCAGTGAGTGAATGCGGAGCCCATATGATAAACGATATTTCAGGAGGGGAGGCTGACAGTAACATGTTTGGCGTTATACAACAGCTGAATGTTCCATATATTATGATGCATATGCAAGGCATGCCTGAAAACATGCAGGATAATCCTGTTTATGCAGATGTCGTGGCTGATATCCTGGTATGGTTCAGTAGTAAAATAGCCCGGTTGCAGTCTGCCGGAGTCAAGGATATTATTATTGATCCCGGATTCGGTTTTGGAAAAACAGTAAGCCATAATTTTGAAATTTTGCATCGTCTTGCTGATTTTTCAATTTCCGGATTACCTTTGCTGGTAGGTATGTCACGTAAATCGATGATCTGGAAAACACTTAGTGTCAGTCCGGAAGAAGCACTTAACGGGACAACAGTCCTCAATACCATTGCACTTATGAAAGGTGCTGATATCTTGCGGGTGCATGATGTAAAAGAGGCTGTTCAGGTTGTCAGACTTATGGAGATGATTAAAAACACTAAAATGCAGATTGAATTTCAAGATAGAAATTAAAAATGATTGTACCTGTCACTGTCCTGGATGTAATTGACATCCTACTTGTCGCATTTATAATGTTCCAGCTCTATAGGATCATTAAGGGAACCTCAGCTTTCAGTATTTTTATTGCGATCTTTTTCATTTACCTGTTCTGGCTTATAGTTAAAGCACTCCACATGCAGCTTGTCAGTTCATTGCTCGGCCAGGTGATAGGTGTGGGAGTTATTGCTCTCATTATAGTATTTCAACAGGAGGTGAGGCGATTTCTTCTGATTATCGGCAGCAGGTATATTGCTAACAGGAAATTCGCGATAACAAGGTTCTTTTCATCGGTAAAACCCAATCCCGGAGGACCAATAATTGCAGAGGAAATAGTAAGAGCTTCAGAATTAATGGCATCAAAAAAGATAGGTGCACTTATTGTGGTGGGCCGGCAGAGCAGGCTTGGCATGTACACTGAGGGTGGTGAAAAAATAAACGCACGCATAAGTGCGGAATTGCTGGAAACGATATTTTTCAAGAACACTCCTTTGCATGACGGAGCTGTGTTGATAGAGGACGAAAGGATACTGGCAGCACGATGCACCCTTCCGGTTACAGATCAGTATACATTACCGACAAGGTTCGGGATGCGCCACAGGGCAGCAATTGGCATGTCGGAACACTCTGATGCCCTCGTGATTGTTGTGTCGGAGGAAACAGGATATATTTCCGTCGCTGATTCAGGAGAGATACGTGAGAACCTCGCTGCCAAAGAGCTGAGGAATATCCTGCTTATGGAAAAGGTATGGTAAATGTAATAAAACATATCTGTCTGAAATCATATATAAGTTGTGGACAGGAAATTTTATGATATTCATTATCACCTGTTTGATTTAAGTCATCCAAATCTCATTGCATTTCTGCTTCGTGATGACCTGATAAGTAAAAACAGTGTCAGGAAGTTAATGTTGAAATTTCCGTTTATCATAAAATTGCTACCCCTGTGGATGCTATTCCTGGCGCCTGCAAAAGCAGCAATAAGGATTAAGAAATATATCAGTACTGATGCCAGGAATTTTCGTAACCTTCTTTCTGTTATTGAAGGAGCCATTGAATACCATTTCTTATATACCGAATATTTCCTGCTTAAGGGAAATAAGTATTTCGGCAATAAGAGCGGCGCAAAATATAATAAAATAGTACTCTCTCCCCTGCTGATGGATTTTGGTTATAAGAATCTCAGGAATGAGGATTGTTTTTACAACCTTCCGCCTTCTAAACCCATTATGAATCAGGTTGTTGACTTATTTAATGCTGTCTGGTTCTATTATAATTACGACCTTATCATTCATCCTGAAAAAGAAGGCAGACTGAAGCTTGTCCCGACATCGATACCAAAAGAGGAGAAACTGTTCGAAATATACCCCTTTCTGGGAATCAATACACAGAATTATGATCTTCGTGAGATAGTAGCACTTTTTGATAAATATTTCAGAGGGTATGAGGAGGATGTTGATCCGGCTGTACGGCAAAAGAAGCTTTTCGATAAGCTTGGTACGGTTAGGATTGACCTTGAAGAGATGATCTTTAAAAATAAGGAGCAGGCTGATAGTGATTATTATACATACCTGTTCGCAGGTATCAAGCTGTATCCTCCTTTGGGTTTTGATCCGTGGCCCGAGGAGAATGACAGCGAGCTTGAAAAGGTTCGCTTCCTTTACAGCGAGTGCATAAGAAGAAACATACCCATTACAGTGCATTGCAGTGATAGAGGATTTATTACATCACCTGATGCCTATGAACTGACAGACCCCTCGAAGAGATGGAAGGAAGTTCTTTTAAGACCTGAATTTAAGGATCTGAGAATCAATTTTGCCCACCTGGGTACACAGCATAATGACAAAAAAGAGTGGCAGAATACAATTCTTAATTACTTTGAAACCAACCGGTCCGTTTATACTGACTGCTCCTGCCAGACTCCACATAAGGCAGATTATGAAAAGGTTATGAAAATAATGAATTCCGGTACAGAATCCCGTATCCTCTTCGGTTCCGATTATGTCATTAACCTTATCTGGTCAGAATCTTACAATGAATACCTGTACAATTTTATTCAGACGAATCACCTTGACGACAGGCAGAAGGAGCTTATGTGCGAAATAAATCCTGAAAGATTCTTATTTGGTTGAATAGATAAGAATCTGAAAATTAATTTATTCACCGGCAATATGCAGAAATCCAGTTCCGATTTACAGGTTGTCCTTGTAACAGGTGGTACTTCAGGACTTGGACTTGAGATAGTAAGGCTCTTTTTGCAGAAAGGATACTATGTTATTGCTACAGGCAGACAATCACTTGATTTGCCGGGATATGAAGAAAGGTTCAGATTATACCGGGTTGACTTCAGTGATCTGCAGAAGACTGCAGATACAGCAAAGGAAATATGTGAAAACCATAATATTGATATCGTAATAAACAATGCCGGTGTTCTCAGTCCACCCGTCTATACCCCGACGAAGAATGGATTTGAATATACTTTCCAGGTGAATTTTTTGTCACATTTTCTTCTTAATGAGATAATTATACGGAGGTTTGGAAACACCCGTCCCCTCATGATCGCCTCTGTTACATCGCTCGTTTATAAGCTGGGAAAATTTGAATCTGTATTCACACGGGAAGCTGCTAATTACAATCCGCTTAGATCATATTCAGATTCCAAGCTGTTAATGGCCCTTATGTGCAGGTATATGGCAGAAAAATACCACGATACAGGCATGAAGTGTTTCAGCCTTGATCCGGGTGTCTTTTCTTCATCAATATACCGTATGCAGAATACTCTTTTCAGGTTTCTTTACAGAATTGCAGCACCATTTATGCGCAAGCCCTCTTCCGTAGCAGCCGTACTTGCAGATATAATTACCAATTCACAATTTTCAAACGGAGCTGTTTATAATATAAGGAAGAGAATAAAGCCCCTGAAGGAGATCAGCATGACATCAGTTGAAGATTTTATGGAAAGATGCTACAGAATAGTGATATCATATATTGGCTTTTAATATCATTTAGTGAAACCTATTAAAAATTATTTCATAACCTGGTTATCCGGGATTAAGAAATAACAGATACTTTTATATAAAAAAATCAAACAGATGAAAAATCTATTAGTGAAAATCATGATACTAGCAAGTCTACTTGGAATGGCGGGTTGCAAAAACTCGGCCGATCAGGCAAATTGGAGCAAAAGAAAGATAAATAACTGGTTCGAGAAGGGGGAATGGCTTAACGGCTGGCAGGTTAAACCTGATGCCTCAATCAATCGCAGGGAGCTCGTTGTTTCTTATTTTAAATATAAGGACAGGTGGGATAAAGCTTTCAGTTTTCTTAAAAATAATGATCTTGCAATGATTGATGCAAAACGGTATGAAATTGATGGTTCCGATGTTTTTGCTACAATAAGTGAATATATGACAAAGAATGATGAGGATGCCCGTTATGAGGCTCATTTAAAATATGCTGATATACAATATGTTATAACTGGAAAGGAGCTTATAGGACTGGCACCGATGTCGAAAAAGGGCGAGGTACTTGAACATTACAATGAGGCAAATGATATCATTTTCGTGACAGTAAGCCGGTTCAGGAATCTGGAAGCCACACCTGAAAATTTCTTTATATTTTTCCCCGATGATATTCACCGCCCTGGTCTTAAGGACGGTGAGAACAAGACTGTCAGAAAGATAGTTGTAAAAGTAAGAATCAACTAACGACCAGACACTCTAACATTCGAACGTTAGAACGATCGTACACTCGAACATTCATACAAAATTCTGGTTATCTTTGTAGCTTTATTTTTAAAGATGGTTACACTATATGATCTTGTTGAGGGAGAAGAAGGGATAATACTTAAGATCAAGGGTAGAGGTATGTTCCGTCAACGACTCATGGAGATGGGTTTTCTGGCAGGCAAACAGGTTAAGGTCATAAAAAAAGCACCTCTGGGAGACCCTGTTGAGTACAAGATCATGGGTTATTATGTTTCACTCAGAAGCAGTGAAGCACAACTTATTGAAGTGGCAGCAAAGGGGGAAATACCCGAAGAGCATCCTTATCCAAACGGGGTGGTCGATGGAGTAGCAGATAAAACTGTCTGGATCGAGAAGAGCCGTCACATCCAGGTAGCGCTTATCGGTAATCCCAATTCAGGAAAGACAACTCTTTTTAATTGCGCCTCGGGCTCCTCGGAAAAAGTAGCCAATTATGCAGGTGTCACCATCGATTCGAAAGAGGCAAAATACAAGCAGTCAGGATATGCCTTTTCGCTGGTTGATCTTCCCGGCACCTATTCACTGAAAAGCTATTCTCCCGAGGAGATATATCTTCGAAATTATATTTTCAATAAGAAACCTGATGTGGTTGTCAATATTGTCGACGCCTCTAATCTTGAAAGAAATCTCTATCTGACGACTCAGCTTATTGATATGGGCATTCAAGTAGTTATTGCTCTTAATATGTATGATGAGCTGCTTAGAAAAGGTGACCGTCTCGATCATCAGAGTCTCGGGGAACTGCTTGGTATACCTATTGTCCCGACTGTAAGCTCGAGAGGCAAGGGGATAAAGAAACTGTTCGACAAGATAATTGAGGTTTATGAGAACCGTGAGCCTACAGTAAGACATATTCATATTAATTACGGAATTGAGATTGAAAATGCTGTTGAATCCATTCAATCGAAGATAAAGATTGAAGAGAACAGAAGCTTTACCAATATTATTGCTGCACGATACCTTGCCCTTGGTCTTCTGGAGAAGGACAGGGAATTTACCAGGGATATTGCAGGCTGTGTGAACGCTCAGGAAATAATTGAGTCCGCTGCAAGAGAGTCGGAGAAGCTTGAAAAATTGTTCGTCGAACCTTTGGAGACAACCATTACTGACCTGAGGTACGGATTTATAGCGGGTGCTCTTAAGGAGACCCTGAAAATAAGCAGTACTGAACGGTTAAGAAAATCCCAGATCGTTGACAACTATCTGACAAACAAATACCTGGGATTTCCAATTTTTATTATTTTCATGTGGTTGACCTTCCTCACCACTTTTAGGCTTGGTAATTATCTCAAGCTCTGGATGGAGCAGGGTGTGACATGGCTTGCAGAAATGACCGGTTCCGCACTTGCTCCCGGTATTATAAGGGATTTCCTTGTCGACGGGATCATAAGCGGGGTGGGAGCAGTAATAGTCTTCCTGCCCAATATAGTTATTCTTTTTCTGTTTATCTCATTCATGGAAGATACCGGTTATATGGCCCGAACGGTGTTTATTATGGATAAGCTGATGCATAAGATCGGGCTTCATGGCAAGTCCTTTATTCCGCTTTTCATGGGTTTTGGATGCAATGTCCCGGCAATAATGGCAACAAGGATAATTGAGAGCCGTCAGGACCGGCTGGTCACAATGCTCATAATTCCCTTTATGACCTGCAGTGCAAGGCTTCCGGTATATATACTTTTTATAAGTGCCTTTTTTGAAAAGGATCAGGGTCTCATACTATTAATACTCTATTTTCTGGGTGCCCTTTTTGCTATATTATCGGCAATAATACTGAAGAAAACGTTATTTCGTTCGCCTGATGTACCTTTTGTTATGGAACTGCCTCCATACCGGATTCCTACTGCGAGAAGTATTGTAAAACATGTTGTGTTCAGGACAGGTTTGTATCTGAGGAAGATAGGAGGAGTAATACTGGTTGCATCAATAATTGTGTGGTTCTTCAGTAACTTCCCCCGGAACATAAATTTCAGCAGGGATTACGATGCGGAGATACTGAAGACAGAAAAATATTATAACGATTTAAAAGAAAACCAGGAACAGAATCCCGTTCTTTCCGACAGCCAGAAGGAAAAGGCTGTGGCAAGGCTTGTTATGGAGAAAAAGAGTGAGCTGCAAAGCGGATCAATAATGGGAATCATAGGACGTTCCTTTGAACCGGTGATGAAACCGCTCGGTTTTGACTGGCGCCTTACTGTAAGTATTTTATCAGGATTTGCTGCGAAGGAGGTGGTTGTCAGTACCCTGGGTGTACTCTTCCTGCCTGAATCAGGAGAAGATGATAATTCCCTGGTACAGAAAATCAGGAACCAGGAGGATGATGCAGGGAATAAAATGTTCACTCCGCTTATTGCATTTT
>CAZKWD010000113.1:2807-7166 GCA_964556175.1 uncultured Rikenellaceae bacterium | reverse complement strand
TATTGAACTGGTTCAGCGTAACAAAAAAATACTTCCCCATTTTCATATTCCATTGCAAAGTGGTTGTAACAAAATCCTGGGGCTTATGAGAAGAAGATACAAGAGAGAGCTCTTTGCCGACAAGGTTGAAATGATAAAAAGAATCATTCCCCTTGCCGGCATAGGGGCAGATGTAATAACCGGTTTCCCGGGTGAAACAGGTGATGATTCTGAAGAGACATACGCATTTATTGAAAAGTTTCCTGTGTCGTATCTGCATGTATTTACATTCTCGGAAAGACCTGGAACAACAGCCGCAGGAATGCCCGGGAAAGTAAGCCATGAAGAAAAGGAAAAAAGAAGCAGAAAATTAATCTCACTCTCTGAATTAAAACATCATCAGTTCATGAATCTGAATGTCGGGCAAATCGCAGATGTTCTTTTTGAAAAAACACGAAGCAGTGGAATGATAAGCGGTTTCTCAGGTAACTATCTCAGAGTTGAATACCCCTGGCAGCATGGACTTGCAGGAGAGATAAAAAAAGTAAGTATAAAAGGGATATCACCTTCAGGTAAAATGAGTATAGAAATAATTAACTGATATATGATTGATTATAAAATTATTTGCAGTGAGACTGTAGCTGTAATCCGTGAAACGGGTAAATTCATTCAGAAAGAATTATTACGTTTTGATAAAGGTAGAACAGAAACAAAAGGAATGAATGACTTTGTCAGTTATGTTGACAAAGGTGCGGAAGAGATGCTGGTCGATAAACTGGGAGCCATTCTGCCTGAAGCCGGATTCATCACGGAAGAGGGAACTTCTTCAAAAAAAGGAGTAAAATACTGCTGGGTGATTGATCCCCTCGACGGTACCACAAATTTTCTGCATAAACTGCACCCATTTGCAATTAGTGTAGCTCTATTGGAAGATGATGAAATAGTTATCGGGATTGTATGTGAAGCCGGGGGTGATGAGATTTTCACATCATGGAAAGATGGAGGTGCATGGCTTAATGATGAACCTGTTCATGTATCTGATGCTCCTGCCCTTTCAAACAGCCTCATAGCTACAGGATTCCCCTATTACGATTTCAGCCGGCTGGGTAACTTCATGAACAGCCTGACACATTTCTGCAAAACAACACATGGGATCAGGAGACTGGGATCTGCTTCAATAGATCTGGCATATGTAGCATGCGGCAGGTTTGAAGCCTTCTATGAATACGGCCTTAATCCCTGGGATGTTGCTGCCGGGATACTTCTTGTAAGAGAAGCCGGCGGACGTGTCAGCGATTTTTCAGGCAACGAAAATAATATCTCCGGAAATGAGATAGTTGCAGCCAACAGCGTGGTTTTTCCTGAATTTCTGGAAAATGTGAGTAAATTTATGCTCAGTTAAAATTCCCCGGATAATGGGAACAATAGGATTTTATATTTTTTATGTTATTAATTGGATCATTACCCTTCTGCCGCTAAGGATCCTTTATGTCTTTTCTGACCTTCTTTTTTCTTTTATGTATTATTTCCCCGGTTACCGCCGTAAAGTGGTGAAAACAAATCTAAAGAATGCCTTCCCTGAAAAAAGCGAAAAGGAACGTACCGCTATTGAAAAGAAATTTTACCATCATCTGTGTGACTTGTTTATCGAGGTTCTTAAGCTTACTCATATGAGTAACAAACAACAGTTCAGAAGGATACCTCTTATAAACCCGGAACTGTTTGAGAAACTATATAATGAGAACCGTGATGTTGTGGTTATAACAGGACACTATGGAAACTGGGAATGGACTAACATACTTCCCCGCTATACGAAACTCAGAAATGTACCCATTTACAAGCCGTTACACAATAAATACTTCGACAGGTTCATGTTTAACATGAGATCAAAAAACGATTGTGATGTTACTGCCATGTCGCATGTAGTAAGAGAGATAATCAAAAACCGTAAAAACAACAGGCATGCGCTCTATGGATTTATGGCAGATCAGACACCGCCAAAAGAGGAGATTAGATACTGGACAACTTTCCTTAACCAGGATACTCCTGTTTACCTGGGTGCTGATAAAATTGCTTCAAAATATGATATGGCGGTAGTTTTCTTAAACGTTCAGAAAATAAGAAGAGGCTATTATAACTTAACTGCTGAACTATTGTTCGAGCATTCATCCGGGCTTTCTGAAGAGATTATTACCGAAAGACATGTCAAAAGGCTTGAGGAAATAATCCATGAGAAACCGGAATTCTGGCTCTGGAGCCATCGCAGATGGAAACATAAACGGGAGAAATGGGATGATTAAAACTGCAGTGGTAATATTGAACTGGAACGGGATTGAATACCTGAAAATGTTTATTGACAAGGTAATCAAGCATACTGTCAATGAAGAGACAATCCTCTATGTAGCTGACAACGGTTCAACAGACGGATCCGCTGACTGGATAAGCAAGAATCACAAGGATGTTAAACTTATCAGACTGGATAGAAACCATGGCTTTGCACAGGGGTATAACCTTGCTCTTGAACAGATTGATGCACAATATTATGTCCTGCTTAATTCTGATATTGAAGTAACCGAAGGGTGGCTTAAGCCGCTGATAGAATACCTCGATCTGAACCCGGATGTTGCATCATGTCAGCCCAAAATACTATCTTATCACAACAGAGATTATTTTGAATATGCGGGTGCGGCAGGCGGATTTATAGATATGTACGGTTACCCTTTATGCAGGGGGCGGATCCTCAACCATGTCGAAAAAGATACCAGCCAATACGATAATACAACAGATATTTTCTGGTCAACCGGGGCATGTATGGCAGTACGCACCGCAGCATGGGAAAAGTGTGGCGGATTCGACGCTGACTTCTTTGCCCATATGGAAGAAATAGATCTTTGCTGGCGTTTTCACCGGTCAGGATACCGTGTCTCATTTATTTCCGGTTCAAAAGTATTTCATATCGGCGGAGGCACCCTCCCATATACCTCACCCTTCAAAACATACCTTAACTTCCGTAACAGCCTCTATCTCCTGTTCAAAAATCTGCCTGACAACAAAATTAGAAAGGTACTTTTTCTAAGGAGATTGCTCGATGGAATGGCTGCTCTGTTTTTCCTTTTCAAAGGTCAGTTCAGAAGTGTCAGGGCTGTATGGAAAGCACATATCGAATATTACAGACATCTTAATAAGCTTAAGAAAAAAAGAGAAGCAATCAGGTCAATTTGCGGTAATGAACACGTTGGATTTATATTGAACAAATGCATCGTTTTTGAGTTTTATATTAAAGGCAAAAAAACATTTAACAGTCTCATATCAATCCTCTGACCTGATGAAGAATTCGCAGTTTCTGATATTCATTTCGATAATATTAACGGTCTACTCCCTTGGTAATGCATATATTTTTATAAAGGGATATAATATATTACCTCCTCCGCGCGAACATAAGCTGCTTTACACCTTATTATTTATCCTGCTTTCATTCACATTTGTTGCAGCCAAGATTCTCGAATCAACACATTCCTCAGTTTTTAGCGATATCCTGAATGTTATCGGAGGATTCTGGATGGGATTTATGCTGTATGCTATAATGTTCCTTCTGCTTTCCGATATCATAGCCCTTGTTTTAAAGATACCAGGGATTCTGAACAGTAATAACATTATGCTCTACAGGAAATGGGCTTTTCTGATAACATCGGGGCTTGCAGTGCTATTGATCACCGGTGGATTTATAAACGCAGTTCTGCCTGTTGTAACAAAATATGACATCACTATACACAAAAAAGCAGATGAAATCAAGACATTGCGGATCGCAGCTGTTTCCGACATTCATCTCGGCAGTATTATCCGTAAGAGAAGCATTAAAAAACTATCCGAAATGCTTGAGGAGATGCATCCTGATGTTGTCTTTCTCCTTGGAGATATTATAGACGGTGAACTGGGACCGGTTCTCAGGGGGGATCTGCTTAAATATTTTACGGGTCCGCATACAAAAGACGGCCTCTATGCAATAACCGGCAATCACGAATTTATTGGTGGTGCTGACCGAACGGTTCCCTATATAGAAAGCAAGGGGATCAGGGTTCTGAAAGATGAAGTTGTTGTCCTGCCCGGAGGGATTCAGCTTATTGGAAGACTTGACAGAGATTCCCGCCGTTTCTATGGTAAAGAACGGATGCCCCTTGAACAGCTCATGAAGAATATTGACCACTCAAAACCCATAATTGTACTTGACCACCAGCCTTTTAAACTTGAAGAATCAGAAAGAGCCGGTGTTGACCTTCAACTGTCGGGTCATACACATAACGGCCAGATGTGGCCTCTTAACTACATAACCAGAAAAATCTACGAATTAAGTTACGGATACCTGAAAAAAGGCAACACTCA
>CAZKWD010000113.1:0-2707 GCA_964556175.1 uncultured Rikenellaceae bacterium | reverse complement strand
CTTTATATGCTCTTCTTCACTTTTATTGCCGAGTTCAAGCATATCTCCCAGAATACAAATCTTATTTTCTGCCGGGATATGTGAGAACGATTCAATAGCCAGCTTCATGCTGATAGGATTAGCATTATATGAATCACAGATAAGGGTGTTATTCTTTGTCTTTATGATCTGTGACCGGTTGCTTCCCGGGTCATAATCTTCGACAGCTTTAACAATATCTTTCATCTCTACTCCAAAGAATAATCCGGTAGCAATTGCAGCCCTGATATTCTCTGTATTAAAATCTCCGAAGAGTTTTGTCTGTATTTTATGGACTCTGTGCTGATATTTCACGGTAACAGCAAGCGTCAGTTCAGATGGTTCAGGGATTACTGTTAGTTCAACACCTGTCGGATCTGAAAATGGCACAGCCCTGTTCACCAGCCTGAATATTTTTTCTGTTAAAACACTGTCTTTATCATTATAAAGAGCGATACCATTAACTTTCCTGAGATACTCAAAGAGTTCCGTCTTCGCTTTCCATACCCCCTCAAGTGTTCCGAAGCCTTCGATATGAGCAGGGCTCACATTGGTAATCATTCCGTAGTCAGGCTTAGTTATCAGACATAGTGAACGAATTTCACCGATATGACTGGCACCCATCTCAATAACCATAATTTCGGTTCCTGCGGTTGCTGATAGGATAGTGAGAGGAACACCAATATGGTTGTTAAGGTTTCCCCTGGTGGAATGTACTCTGAATTTTCTGGAAAGAATGGAAGCAATAAGTTCCTTGGTTGTTGTTTTACCGTTCGACCCGGTTATTGCCAGTACCGGAACTTTCATCTCTTTCCTGTGATGTGTTGCAAGTGCATGTAGTTCCATGAGGCAGTCGTCAACGAGAACTGTTTTTTCCGTTTCATAGGCATCCTCATCAATAACAGCCCATGAGGCTCCTTTTGCAATTGCCTCAGCAGCAAATTTATTGCCATTATATTTTTCACCCCAGAGAGCAAAAAAGATCTGGTTCCTGTTTATTGTACGGGTATCTGTAGAAATGCCTGATGACTTTTTGAAGAGCTGGTAAAGGTGTTCCGTTTTCATATTCTC
This sequence comes from uncultured Rikenellaceae bacterium, assembly GCA_964556175.1. Lineage (GTDB taxonomy): Bacteria > Bacteroidota > Bacteroidia > Bacteroidales > VadinHA17 > LD21. Next base: position 1,618 of record CAZKWD010000113.1, on the reverse strand, counting down.
AAAAAAATGCCTCATTATGCGACCATAATGAGGCTATTCATAAAAAGAATGATCTCTTCTAGAATCCCGAAGGGCTTCCAACCCTTATCATGGCGCACCTGAATCCGATATCATCTCGTGATTCTTCCTGATCCAGGAACCTTCTTGTTGAAGGATTAAGCCAGTAGGCTCTGTCTTTCCATGATCCTCCTTTATAAACCCTTGCATTATCATTTATAAGGGTTACAAAATCGGAGGTTCCGCCTCCTGCTCCTGTGTCCTGTGCATACATTCTTGTGGAACCGCCCCTGCCATCATCAATATTCCAGTCTGCACCTCCTGAGTTAAGTGATGATTGCAGATCACCATCCATGTAGTTCCTGTAGTCGCCTTTCTGGTAATTATACCTGTCGGCCACATCGGCATCTTTAACGGTGTCAACATATAATCTTCCCAGGTTGTTCTTTGTAACGACATTACCGTTGGCATCTCTTCGAAGGTCGGTATACACGTTACCTCTGAAGGGATTAAACCCGTCAACATCATCTGAAGAGAGCGGACGATAGACATCCTGAACCCATTCGTTAACATTTCCGGACATGCAATAAAGTCCATAGTCATTTGGCCAGTACGATTTAACCTCTGCGGTAATGCTGGCGTTATCGTTAAGACTACCTGCCACACCCATCATATCGCCTCTGCCACGTACAAAGTTAGCCATCATTTCACCCTGATATTTTGGGGCTGCATTTCTGACATTATGTCCATCCCACGGGTATATTCTTCTCTCATATATTCTTTCCTCAAAGGTATTTCCCCTGAGAGCATATGCTGCAAATTCCCATTCTGCTTCTGTCGGAAGTCTGTACCTCGGAAGAAGAAGTCCATCCTCAAAATTAGTCCTGCGCTCGGTCTGATTAGGATTAAGGCTCTCCCTTAACTGGTTAACCACACCCTCATACTGACCTGCCAGATATGCTTCAGTATTGAAATTATTCTGATTTGTTTGTTCAGGATCAGGATTTAATTCTCCTTCATCGATAAGAAGCTGTTCATTGACCCTGTCGCTTCTCCACAGGCAGTAATCATTAGCTTTCAGCCAGTTAACACCAACAACCGGGTAGTTATTGTATGCCGGGTGCCGGAAATAATACTGTACATATGGATCATTGAATCCCATAGGACTTCTCCATACCAGTGTATCGGGGAGTGATCTTCTGTACACTTCAGGATAATCAACATAAACACGTCTCAGCCAGAACAGGTATTCACGGTAGTCTATATTCTTTATTTCTGTTTCATCCATATAGAATGACGATACAGTAACTGTTCTTGGTTTATTGTTCCAGTCAAACAAAACATCCTGTTGTACCTGTCCCATTGTAAAACGGCCACCCTCGATGAGGACCATCCCGGGGCCAGTCTGTTGTTCGGCTTCGAGTGTAACTTCAAATCCGCCATTATCCGGATTATTGTAATCCCATCCTGTAGTTGAAGAAACATTAGGATCTCCTCCTTTTCCTCCAAAACAGGATACAAGAAAACTCGCGGCAAGAATTATAACAGGTAAGGGTTTTAATCTACACATAACTCCTTTAATTTTACGGCGTTTATGAAATTCAAATATAATAATTTTTAA
>CAZKWD010000112.1:0-7169 GCA_964556175.1 uncultured Rikenellaceae bacterium | reverse complement strand
AATATTCCATCCGTCAATTGCAAAGAGAGGTGTTTCACCGGTAAGATCTTTCTCATTGAATGTTACTTTTACCTCTCTTTTTTCATTTGGGAGGAGCGAGAAATAATTGTCTTCCCAGAAAACAGGTAATACCAGCTCCTTCGAATCCTGTTTGATTATCTTTGGATTTACGAAGAAGGCCAGCGAGGCAGAGGGATTTTCCACCTCTACTGTCAGTGTGTTTTTACCTTTCTCTTTCTGAAGTGATGACAGTGTGCAGTTCAGTTCCACCTTTGGCAGCCTGTTAAGGGTTTTGAAATCAGCATTCTCATCACCCTTGCCTGATAACCAGTAGAAATTTGTGGATATCTCATTCCCTGCATCATCAAGAAGTAATAACTTCAGGAAATAAACGGGATCTTTTCGTGGTTCAATAGAAATGACCTTCCTGCTTTCATCCGATTTGATGTCGAGTGTCTGTTCTTTTGAGAATACCTCCTGCATATAGAAATTATACATTTTCGCCACGGCTTTTAATCCGCTGAAATCCTTGTAGTTACCATTAACAACACGAATAGAGTGATCATCATATGAGTACTGGATATGGAGATTTTCGCATGCTTTTCTTGTTCCGTAGAAAGATCCGTTTGGAGCAAAGAAATAGTCATACAGCTGCCAGTACATTGATGGCCATGCTGAATTATACATCCAGTATATTATACCGCTCGACTTGTATTTGTTACCGGCGAATGCTTCGAACATCGCTTTTGTAGCCTCATACTGAAGTACCTGTGACTTCATACTATATTCTTCAACCCCGGCAGGTTTTCCATATCTTGAATACAGGGCCTCACGTGCATGAGGATAGAATGCTCTGTGCAGACGGAGGTCCCAGGAGTGGCTCATTGGCCAGAGATCCTTTTCAGGCATCATTTTCCTCATTGTTTCAATAGGAGGGATCTGTTCACCTGATGGTCCCGCTTCAGTGTTGAATTCGAGTTTTCCATACCAGTAGGAAGGAGGGAAGTAAGCATATACTTTCGGGTATGGACCCATCCAGAGGCCGGTATTACCGTCAATATTGCTCGAATCAGCAGTTGCAGATGACTGGTATGGCCGTGTGCCGTCAAAGTCGTTAAGAACCTGAATATACATCTTTTCAACATTCTCCGGAGGGAAATTATCACTACCATAAAGCCAGTCAAATACGGATGGATGGTTTCTTAATCTTACTATCTGGTCGGTCCAGCTTTGCTGGGCAATGGTTTCCACATGTGGTGTCCATCTTCGCCACTGCTCCCACGATGAGCAGCAGCACCATCCCACCATCAGCAGGATACCCTCTTCGTCGCATTTCCCGAACAGGTAATCTGAACCGCGTGGAGCCTCTAGTCTTAAGGCATTGAGACCCATGTGTTTTGCATATGCAATATCGGTATCGATACGTTCTTCTGAAGGGCGCAGCATCATATCCTCTACATATCCTCCTCCCCTGATCACAATATTCTTGCCGTTTATCTGGAAGACCCTTGTTGGTTTTCTTCTGAACTCATTCATCCAGGAGGTTATTTCACGTATACCGAAACGAACACTTTCCGAGTCTGAGATATTGCCCCCGGTTTCAAAAGTAAGCTCAAGATCATACAGGTTCTGCTCACCCATGGTATGTGGCCACCAGAGCCCGGGATCAGATATTTCAAGCTGTTTATATTTATCAGGATCAAGTACTACAAACTGGTTCTCATGAGGAGCAAGAGTAATTCTTTTTGAGAAGGTTATATCTTCTATTCTTCCTTTAAGGACACCTCTCACTTTTTTATCCGTTGCATTAATCAGTTCAGTTGTGATTGTAAGTCTTGCCTGATCTGTCTCGGGAAGGTTAAGCTTTGTTTTTACAAAAGGGTTTTCGATAGCCACCGGACCGGTTGACTGAAGAGAAACATCATACCAGATACCCATTCCTTTATCCGGTGGTGTCGGGTTCCAGTCGACCCATGTTATTGTTAGATCTGTTCCGCGGGGTGGAAAGATCTCAAGTGCCAGGTAGTTTTTCTCACCGGCAAGAGAATGTTCTGTAATATTCAGGTTATAAAGACGATAGGCACCTTCAATGACTGATGTGTCGGCAATCAGGTGTCCGTTGAGCCATATGTTAGCCTTATAATTTATACTGTGAAATTTCAGCCAGTTGTTCATTCCTTTAAAATCAGCCGGCAATGTAAATTGAGTGCGGTACCACCAGGCAACCCCGAAAGGGCTGTTTCCGGGTATTTCTGCACCTCTCCTGGGGAAGTAGCCGGGTAGTTTCTCAACATTTGTTCCGTAGTAAGGATCGGGAAATAGCCCATTTTCCACCAGGGTACCAAGGACTGTTGAAGGTATTGTTGCCGGATACCATTTTTCAGGCTGATAGTCGGGCATTGAGATCGTTTCACCATCTTCCATAACCTCGGCAGAAGATTGGATGGCCCAATTATCGTGCAGCAGCATTTTTTGGTGATTATCGACTTGGCTTGTGCAGGAGTATAAAAAAGTTCCGGCAATCATAAGAATACAAAAAAGACTTTTAGTTTTCATATTACCTCCCGGTTAATTTATTATTGTGATTCTGAATATAATAAGCTCAATGATTGTAGTTTAATAATGAAGTCAATAAAAATACTAATTAACTGTAATTAAACCAAACGTTTTTTCCCCTGTTGATTTTCTGAATTATATATCAGTTACAGAGCCTGAGAAACGTACTGAAATCGGCAGGCAGATTTCTCCTTTGTATTTTGTTACTTCGGATGATGCGCCAACATTCATTGCCCACGGAGAAGCTGATACACTGGTACCCTTGGAACAATCACAAAAGATCATTGATAAATTCAAAGAAGTTGGTGTGCCATGTGAATTAAAAATCAAATCTGGTGCCAGACACGGATTCTGGGATGATATGGCAATTTACACAGAGTTGTTTGCTGACTGGTTTGACAGATATCTTGGACTGCAATGAATTTATCGTGTCAAAAGGATGCATGAAAAACTTCGGAGACTAATTCGCCTCTGTTATATTCTCCGTGATCTGCTCTGTTAAGACCAGCTTCATCACAATAATGAGCCCTAACAGGGCTGGCTTTTGAGCGATCTGCTCATAAGAGGAATTTCCAAAATGCATGAATGCATAGGGCAGTATAGTCCCGTTCAGAAGAACAAAATATGCCACTGCTCTCAGTTTTTTCCCAGAGTGATAGATATCAGAAATACTTATTACTGCAAAAAGCCAGAGGGAACCTACAACCAAAGCTCCTCCGGCGGAGTGGATTGAATTAATAATATCACAGGGAAGCATCAGCAGGAGATATCCTGCCCCGCACATTTTAAAGAATATTTTATTGAGCTGTCCTGTTACATTGTTGCTTATTTTGAAGCAAATGACTGAATTAAGCATGCATCCTGCCACGTAAATGATGAATGACAGAGTATTCACATTTCCACCCGGTGTTTTCATCATTCCAAGGTAGCTGTAGGCAAAATCCCAGAATTGGAATTTCTCCCCGTAAGTGAGTGCCCCCAAAATAAATATGATTATTGTGTTGGCAAGAAAGATGTTCATAAGATGACTGAGCCTGTGATGTGTGACAAGGCTGTCAATATCCTCATGTTTCTCTCTGTATAAGAACATTACTACCTGGTTGAATCAGTTCAGAAAGTTAAGAAAATCCCGGGTTTAAAGCAAGGTTTTTCTATCGTTTTCACTATCACCGGTAAATCCGGGATATGGCTGTTGCCTGTAGAGGAAATCCTCAGGGAAGAACATATTATTATTAATCCGATCTTAAATTCTTTGTATCTTTAACCATTGTATCAGTGTGAAAGACTTGGTTATTTACAACTCGAATTCAAAAAATTAATGAAAAACTTCTCGGAAACGACCAATTTCATCTGGTCAATAGCGGAACTGCTGCGGGGCGATTATAAACAAAGTGAGTATGGTAAGGTAGTACTTCCGATGACTATCATCAGACGAATGGATTGTGTGCTTAAAGATACCAAAAAGAGTGTACTTGAGGAACTTCCGAAGGTACAGGCCATGAATGTGCAGAATATTGATCCTATCCTGAACAATATTGCAAAATATAACTTCCATAACCATTCAAAATACGATTTCGATTCCCTAATCGCAGATCCTGAGAACATTGCAACAAATTTCAGGAACTATATCAACGGCTTCAGCGAAAGCGCCAGGGACATACTGGATAATTTCAGTTTTGAAGTACAGATCAATAAGCTCGATGAATCAAATCTTCTCTTCCTGGTGGTGAAACGGTTTCAGGAAATCGATCTGCACCCGCAAAGGATAGATAATACACACATGGGTTACATCTATGAGGAACTGATCCGCAGGTTCTCTGAACTCTCCAACGAAACGGCAGGAGAGCATTTTACGCCGCGTGAGGTGATCCGCCTTATGGTAAATATACTCTTTGTGAATGACCGTGATATCCTCACAAATAAGGGAATCGTTAAGACCATGTATGATGTATGTGCAGGGACAGGTGGCATGCTCAGTGTGGCAGAAGAATACCTGAATGAACTAAATCCTGATGCTCGTCTCGAAGTATTCGGACAGGAACTTAATGACGAATCATACGCCATCTGCAAATCCGATATGCTGATCAAGGGACAGAAGGCAGATAATATTAAGCTTGGCAACAGTCTCTCCAACGATATGCTTGCCGGTCAGGAGTTTGATTATATGCTCACCAATCCTCCGTTTGGAGTCGAGTGGAAAAAAGTTCAGAAAGCCGTGAAGGACGAGTATGAACAAAAGGGATTTGGAGGCAGGTTCGGCCCGGGGCTTCCCAGGATCAGTGACGGCTCATTGTTGTTCCTGCTGCACCTGATCTCCAAAATGAAACAAAACGGCGCTGCAGGATCACGTATCGGCATTGTTCTTAACGGGTCGCCCCTCTTTACAGGTGGAGCAGGAAGCGGAGAAAGCAATATCCGTAAGTGGATCATCGAAAATGATATGTTAGAAGCCATCATTGCACTGCCCGACCAGTTGTTTTACAATACAGGTATTTATACCTACCTATGGTTTGTAACCAATAGAAAAGACCCTGAACGAAAGGGGAAGGTGCAATTGATCAATGCTGTTTCCATGTTTAAGAATATGTCCAAATCCCTGGGTAACAAAAGACATTACATTACTCCTGAACAAATTGAAGAGATTACCCGCATTTATGGTGAGTATAAAGAGGGCAAATACTGCAAGATATTTGACAATGAAGATTTCGGTTATACCCGTATTACCGTTGAAAGGCCGCTGATCGAAGACGGGAAGGTTGTAAAAGAAAGGCCGGCCAGTACGAAACCTGATACATCATTGCGCGATTATGAAGATGTACCCTTAAAAGAGAACATTGAAAAATACTTTAAGAGGGAAGTACTTCCTCATGTCCCTGATGCATGGATCGATGAAACCAAACACAAGGTGGGCTATGAGATCAACTTTACCCGTTATTTCTACGAATACAAGCCGCTGCGTTCACTGGAAGAGATCAGGGCGGATATTTTGAAGCTGGAAGAAGAAACAAGTGGGATGATTGATAAAGTGCTTGAAGACTGAGATGAAGAAATATCCTGAATATAAAGATTCCGGTATAGAATGGATTACTGAAATACCTTCTCATTGGAAAGTAACGAAAATTAAAGGTTTACCTAATGATGATATAAATTCTTTTATTGATGGTGATTGGATCGAAAGTCCATACATCACAGATTCAGGTATCAGATATATTACAACAGGGAATATTGGCGAGGGTAAGTATAAAGAACAAGGAAATAGTTATATAAGTGATGAAACATTTGAAGAATTAAATTGCACAGAAGTATATGCAGGTGACCTTCTTATTTCACGTTTATCTCTACCTATTGGCAGATGCTGTATTATTCCTGACTTAGGCCATAGGATTGTTACCTCTGTTGACAATGTAATTTTAAGACCAAAAGAAGGTATATTGAAAAAATTTATAATGTATTTGATGAATACAGTAAGATATTTTGAATACACATCCCAGCTAGCTCGTGGAACAACGCTATTAAGAATAAGTCGTTCGATGCTTGGGAACATCAAGATTATTTTGCCACCTGTTGAAGAGCAAACCGCCATCGCCAGCTTCCTCGATCACAAAACCCGGCAAATAGATGACCTGATTGCTAAAAAAGAACGGTTGATCGAACTGCTAAAGGAAGAACGCACGGCTGTGATCAACCAGGCTGTTACAAAGGGCCTGGATCCCAATGTGCCGATGAAAGATTCGGGGATTGAGTGGTTGGGGGAAATACCTGAGCATTGGACGGTTAAAAGGTTGAAATATTCAGTAGAAATAAACAAGAATAAATTGTCAGAAGATACAGACCAAGAGTATGAATTTAAATATGTAGATATTGGGAATGTATCATTTGGGAAACTTGAAAATGATCCGCCATCAATGACTTTTAAGGATGCACCATCTCGTGCACGAAGAGTAATTCATAAAGGGGATACAATAGTAAGCACAGTTAGGACTTATCTAAAGGCAATTACTTATATAGACGAATCATTGGACAGTCAAATCGCTTCCACAGGTTTTGCAGTTTTAACCCCTTTAGGTACAATTTTGGAAAAGTACCTTTTCTATCTTTCCACTTCTGATGTTTTTGTTGAGAAAGTCTGTTCGATAAGTGTAGGGGTGAGTTATCCTGCAACAAATGCAGGTGATATTGGAAATATCAAAGTGTGGTTACCAACAATGCAGGAACAAATTGAAATAGTTGAGTACATTTCTTATGAAAATGATAAAATTGATAACCTGATAAAGATTCATAATACCCAAATAGATTTGCTAAAAGAGTATAAAACCTCGTTGATCAACGAAGTCGTAACAGGCAAAATTATGGTAACAGATGGCACTTGATTTAAATGAAATATATGTTCCAGAGTGTTTAGGTGGATGTAACAAACATGCACGATTGAAAAATGCGCCTAAAGATATCTGTCAGATTGTAACCTCTAAAGTTGACGGATTACCTGTTCGTTGTGTTGGTAGTTGGTCAAGACAAAAGATTTATTACCTGCTACAATATTTTTGTATTTTTTCTACAGCAATGTACAAGAAATGGGATGGTAACATAAATTATGTTGAAATCTGTTGTGGTAC
>CAZKWD010000111.1:0-7199 GCA_964556175.1 uncultured Rikenellaceae bacterium | reverse complement strand
AAGCATCTCTGTCTGCTTCACGGGATTGCCCTCGAAGAAAATAACTCCTCCGGCACTGGTCTTTTTAATAAGGTTGCTCAATTTTACATCCTCACCGAGATCAGGGTTTGAATAAGCATCAATCCATATAAGCTGGCCGATACGTTCTTTTAATGAAAGTGAATTAAAAACTGAGTCCACCCAGGGATGGTTCAGGTATTTAAGAAACGGAGGGTCAGTTTGTTGTGAATTGACCCCCGAAACTGACAGGCTTAAAATGAAAGATAATATGTATATTCTTGATTTATAATGCATTGATTGATATGTTTTATTACTATCTGGAATAAAAATTATTTAAATATCTCGCTAATGCTCTGAATGACAAGGTTTTGTGGGTAGCTAGGAGGATTTTTTTCTGTAATATCCCAGTGCTTTTTTTACTGAGCCGTGTTTTAGAAGCAGGATTTGAGCTGCTTCTCTCTGGATATTCAGTTCCTCAACAATCATCCTTGTTCCCCGTTCAACAAGCTTCCTGTTTGTCAGCTGCATATTTACCATTTTATTCCCTTTTACTCTGCCGAGTTTGATCATTACAGATGTGGTGATCATGTTAAGTATCATCTTCTGTGCTGTTCCGGCTTTGAGCCTTGTACTTCCCGTAACAAATTCCGGCCCCACAACAGCAACTATAGGTATTTCAGCCGTTTTTGCCAGCCTGCTTGCCGGATTGCATGTAATGCATCCTGTCAGGATTCCTTTCTCACGTGCTTTCATTATGCCGCCAATTACGTATGGTGTCGTGCCTGAGGCGGCGATACCGATAACAGTATCATTTTTATTGATGTTAAAGATCTCCAGTTCTTTCCATGCTTTTTCAAGATCATCCTCAGCGGCTTCAACTGCATTACGGAGTGCAGTCTCTCCGCCTGCGATCAGGCCTATTACCATTGTGCCGGGAACACCAAAGGTGGGAGGTATCTCCGATGCATCAAGAACACCAAGCCTTCCGCTGGTGCCTGCACCCAGATAGAATATGCGTCCTCCCTTTTTCATACTGGGAATTATCATCTTTACCAGCTTCTCAATCTGAGGGATTACCTTTCGGACTGCTTTATGCACTTTTGAATCTTCCTGATTGATGTTCAACAGTAAATTCTTAACCGTCATCTTTTCAAGATTGTCAAAATTTGAAGATGCTTCGGTTATGCTAATCTTCTTCCCGGTATTTTCCTTCTTTGCCATTATTTTACAGGATCAAGATTGGTTATATGATAATTGATCAGGTCAGCTATAGGTGATAAAGTTATTTTTCCCTGCCTGAGATCATGCCGTTTCAGCAATTCCTCGAGAAAAGGCCTGAAATAAAATGAAATGCTTCCCGTAAAATGAACCGGTAGTGTTACTGATTCGGGATACTGAAGGATATTTCTCTCTATGAATTCATTAAAGCTTGAAGTAATTATTTCCTGCAATTCCTTAATATGTATGTTTACTGAGATGAACCTGGCAAACTGGCCAAGGAACCTGTTGGGAAAAGGTTTCATATAAACACTTTCCAGAATCTCGCCAGGAGTTATCCTGTAGGCATCAAAGAAAAGATCAATGATCTCCTGCGGGACCTGTCTTTTCAGAACAGCCGAAACCAGTTTTCTTCCTATTACGGCACCACCTCCTTCATCGCCAAGTATGTAACCGAGTGGAGAGACATTAGCTGCAATTGTTGTCCCGTCATAATAACATGAATTGGAACCTGTACCCATGATACAGGCAATACCTGGATCATTCTGACACAGAGAACGTGCAGCCCCCAGCAGATCAGTCCCTATGAAAATATCACCTGAAGTGAAAAACCTGCTTATCGCTTCCCTTACAACATTGTTTTTAGCTTCACTGTTACAGCCCGTACCGTAAAAGTATATCCTGTCAAATGACTCTCCCGAAAATTCCGGAAGCTCTGTCTGTAAAAGATCGTAGATATCATCGACAGGAAGAAAATAGGGATTTATGCCGGCAGAAAAATGAGACTCTTCATCATTCCCATCCCTTATAATTTTCCATTCAGTTTTTGTTGAACCACTGTCAGCAACCAGGATCATAAAATTGAAGATATACTAAGTTGTTGTATTTGAATATGTTAATAGTAGAATTAGTTTATATCAAAAGAGTCAGGATACAAAAATAAATGAAAATTTGTAAGATGTAAGGTAAATTCACAACTTTATAAATTTGATTAATAATGCTTATATTTCAATCTTTACAAATCTCAGGATGAAGAGTAATAAAATTAACCGCCTGTTGTTTAGTACATTTGTGATCTTCATCACTTTTCAACCTCTCTATTCTCAGGAAGATGACAAGTTAAACAGTAAAGTTATAAGCAGACTCGAAAAGTGGCAAAATCCTTTATTGCAATGGCAGCATATCACGAAACCAACGTTTGATTCTGTCTCTGTTATAAAGGAGAGTGAGACAATAACTTTTTATTTTGCTCCCGGATTGTCCTATTACCCTTTCAGGGAGGATAGTTATAATCTGTTTATGGAGTCTTTCAGAAAGCCTCTTGGAAGAAAATTCCGGGACTACTCGATTAATGTTATTACGAATGATTATTCCATTGACCAGCTGATTCCGAATTATTACCGGCAGGAGCTTCCTGTTGATTCAGCACGTTTCCCGGTTCTGAAAAAAGACAAAAAGATAGCGGTAAGAACAAAAGTCTGGAATTATTCGTCAAAGGGACTATATGGCAATTCTATTGCCCTCTGGCACAGTCACGGATATTATTTTGAAATGACCCTTGACCGGTGGGAATGGCAGAGGGCAAAACTGTTCAGCACTGTTGAAGATATTTCGGTAATGGGATATGTTGTGTCCTATCTTACAAAAATGCTGGAGAATGCCGGTGCATCAGTCTGGCTTCCGCGTGAACGAGACGTACAGACGAGCGAGGTGATTGTTGATAATGACAGGTCAACCGGAGATTCTGAGTTTATACTGGCCCCCGACAGTTCTTTTGAGAAAATAGATAAAGGGTTTTTACTGACCGACACCCTCTTCCCGGGCTATAATCCATATAAACACGGAACCTCTCTACGTACAACCGGCGATTCATCTGTTTATCTTCCTGAAATACCAGAGAGAGGCTATTATGCTGTTTATATCTCATATCCACTGCTTAATGACAACAACACAGGGGTAAACTACACTGTTAATCACACTGGCGGTAAAGCGGAATTTCTTGTTGATCAGACAATTGGAGGAGAAACGTGGGTTTATCTCGGTACCTTCCACTTCAATGCCGGCAAAAATATCGTTACCGGCTCATTAACAGTTAAAGGCAATGACAGTAACAATGACTTGCTTGCCCTGGATGCAGTCAGATTCGGAGGGGGTATGGGGAATGTTGCCAGACGGCCTTCTGCGGAGATAATTAGGAACCAGCAGTCACGGAATGAAAATATTATCGAAGCAGTCGAAGGAAATACTACTGATACTACAGGCTTTTCATGGAAGCTAAGCGGTAAGCCGAGATTCCTTGAAGCTGCCAGGTACTGGCTTCAATATGCAGGGATGCCTGATACCCTGGTTTATACTCCGAATAATTATAAGAATGATTACAATGATGATTACCAGTCGAGAGGATTATGGGTCAATTATCTCAAGGGCGATCCCTTTGAACCTGACACTGAAGGTCAGCCCGGGGGACTGGGATTAGACCTGGATATGTCGTTTGCATTTCATACAGATGCCGGCATAACACCAGGTGATTCAATAATCGGGACTCTGGCAATATGCTATACATCAGCCGATAATGGAAAATTTTCTGACAGTACATCCAGGATGGCCAGCAGGGATCTCGCTGATATTATCCAGACACAGATTGTGGATGATATCAGGAAGGATTATAATCCTGGCTGGACCAGGAGAGGATTATGGGACAGGCCCTATTCAGAAGCACGCAGACCTGATGTTCCGGGCATGCTGCTCGAACTGCTGTCGCATCAGAACCTTGCAGATATGCACTATAACCTCGATCCGCGGTTCAGGTTCAGTGTCTGCCGGTCGGTATATAAAGGTATTCTGAAATATCTCTCATATGTCGAAAACAGGGAGTATGTTGTTCAACCGCTTCCTGTTAAAGGATTTGCAGTTACACCGGTTTCAGGAAAAACAATACGTCTTTCGTGGGAACCGGTAACTGAACCGGATGAACCAACCTCAAAACCTGACAGATATAAGATATATACAAGGAGAGGGGATAACGGTTTCGATAATGGATTCGTGGTGGAAAATACTTCAGTTGAAATAGAGATTCCCTCTTATGATTCCATTTACAGTTTTAAAGTCACTGCACTTAATGATGGCGGAGAGAGCTTCGATTCCGAGGTGCTGTCGGCAGGAGTAAAGACTGAAAATGCCGGAAGTGTACTTGTTGTAAACGGATTTGACCGTATTTCCGGCCCTGCATGGTTCGATATAGAGGATATGGCAGGTATGGCCTGGTGGGATGACCGCGGTGTACCGTATATAAGCGACATTATAACCATAGGCGATCAATATGACTATAACAGGCAGAATCCGTGGCTGGATGATGACTCGCCCGGATGGGGAGCGTCATATACCGACATGGAAGGCAAAGTCATCCCGGGTAACAGCTTCGACTACCCTTATGTACATGGTAAAGCCATAATGGCTGCCGGACACTCGTTTTTTTCAATGTCTGATGAGTATTTTACATCAAACGGAACTGATGTGTCACTGTTCAGGATCATCGACCTGATTTTTGGAGAAGAGAAATCCACACCTTTTTTTAGTGATACTTCAAGAACAGATTTCCGGATTTATACCCCGGAGTTCATGGACAGGATCAGGTTAGTGACTCAGGCTGGCGCAAGTATATTTATGTCAGGGGCTTACGTTGGATCTGACCAGTTTTACCCGGGCGATTCAGCAGTGATAGAATTTGCTGAACAGACGCTTCATTTTCTCCCGCGTACCGGTCATGCGGTAAAGAGCGGAGAGGTATATGCAACTGATTATATAAAACCTGAATTAACCGGTAAATACACTTTTAATACACTCTATTCGCCTTTAATTTACCAGGTGGAAGCACCCGATGCCATTGAACCCGCTGGCACAGGGGCCGTGTGCTCATTCAGGTACGCCGAAAACAATGCATCGGCAGGAGTCGCTTTCAAAGGAGACTACAATACACTGATACTTGGATTCCCCTTTGAGACTATATTGAGCGAAAAGCAAAGAGAGCTGCTGATGAAACAAATACTGGATTTTCTAAAACGTTAAAATATAAATCATGGACAGGAAAATCACTTGTTTTATAAAATTATCCGATAATAAGTCGCTGGAATCAACAGTCTTATCACTGAAAAGCTCAGGCATAGTTTCCAGGATAATAATTATCGCAGGAAAAGATACAACGGTTGATTATAATGATCCTGAAGTTGATTATTTGTTTTGTACCGGGTTTTCGTCAACTTCTGCCGTGAAGAAAATGGCACTGATGTCTGACACTGAATATATCCTTATTTACAGCAAGCCTCATCCGTTAGACCTCGGGAAACATGCACTTATGAGAATGATAAGTGTTTGTGAAAACACGGGTGCCGGAATGGTCTATTCCGACTATCTTGAAAACAAAAACAACCAGCTTTCCGCTTATCCTGTTATAGACTACCAGGAGGGGAGCCTGCGTGACGATTTTAATTTCGGATCGGTGGTAATATATAAAGATTCGGCATTTCAGTATGCTTGCAAGAAGATGGAGCGGGAATACAGATTTGCAGGATTATATGACCTCAGACTGAAGATATCACAGCACCACTCTATTATACACCTGCCCGAGATGCTGTACACCGAAACAGAAAGTGATATCCGGAAGTCAGGAGAGAAACATTTCGACTATGTTGACCCGGGGAACAGGGAGGTACAGATTGAAATGGAAGAGGCCTGTACCGATCACCTTAAGAGAATTAACGGCTGGCTGAAACCGGAATTCAGGGCTATAAGCTTTGATGCAGATAATTTTGAGTATGAAGCTTCAGTCATCATCCCGGTAAAAAACAGGGTAAAGACAATCAACGATGCAATAAAATCGGTTCTGAGCCAGGAGGCAGAATTCAAATTCAACCTGATAGTGATAGATAACCATTCCACGGATGGGACTACGGATCTGGTAAAAGCTTTTACAAAAAAAGATAAAAGGTTAGTTCATATCATTCCCGAAAGAAAAGATCTCGGTATCGGAGGCTGCTGGAATGAGGGCATCTTTCACGAAAAATGCGGGAAATTTGCTGTTCAGCTCGACAGTGACGACCTCTATATCGACAATAATGTAATAAGCAGAATTGTTGATGCCTTTTATGACCAGCAGTGTGCTATGGTTGTAGGATCATATAAAATAGTGAATTTCGATCTTGATGATCTGCCTCCCGGAGTGATCGATCACAGTGAATGGACCCCTGAGAATGGCAGGAATAATGCGCTGAGGATTAATGGATTAGGAGCCCCAAGGGCCTTTTATACACCGGTCATCAGGAATATAGGTGTGCCTAATGTCAGCTATGGCGAGGATTATGCCGTGGGTCTTGCCATAAGCCGTTATTACCAGATAGGCAGGATCTACGAACCTCTCTATTTGTGCCGGAGGTGGGAGGGTAATACCGATGCTGCTCTCGATGTGAATAAAATGAATGCCCACAACCTGTATAAGGACAGGTTAAGAACTATTGAGCTTCTGGCAAGGATACAACTGAATAAAAGGGGATAAGATGATTAGGGAATGAAAAAATCAATATACTCTCGCAAAATATCCAATCTTTTCTCCACCCAGCTTCGCGAATGGGAGCTGGCAAAACTGAATTACAGGCAGCTTAAAAATGTAAAGAGCAGGGAGTTTGATTTCGGTTCTTTTAAGGTTTTTGTTCAGTTTAACCCCGGAAGGATAAAATCCTCCTCAGCAAAAGTGGATGAAAAATCCATAGGGGAGAGGCCATGCTTCCTGTGTGAAAAAAACAGGCCGTCGGAACAAAAAGGGGTCAGTTTCGAAGAGAGGCTGACAATCCTTGTCAATCCGTTCCCAATTTTCAAACGGCACCTTACTATTCCCTCGGAGTGTCACATTGACCAGAGGATAAAGAATAATTTTGATACAATGCTGGCACTCGCTGAGGCTTTGCCTTCATTTGTCATCTTCTATAACG
>CAZKWD010000110.1:0-7240 GCA_964556175.1 uncultured Rikenellaceae bacterium | reverse complement strand
TTCCGGCAGCATTCTCTTTTGCCCCGGATTGTTCTTCATGAACAGAGTCATCCGGATTTTTCTTAATCATAGTCAATCCTTTCTTGTTTCAGCCTAAGTCATGTCAATCCATGAATTTTTCAGAGTACGAAAATATTGAAATAATAATTAAACACAAAGATTTAGTTAAATTAATAATGATTTGAACGACATGAGAATACCACTGAAAAGGCCGGAAAATCAGTGTAAAACAAATATTCATCTGCTTTTGTTTCTGGATATAAGGTATCTGAACGGGTTAATGATCTTTTGAATCAATCTTAAGTTCTCAGTTACTATTTCCGCGGTCCCCTGCATATTCTGCGTAAAATCAAGGTCTCGTCCATACAGAGTTGTTAGTCCGTTTGGCAGGCTTACTTCTATAATATATGCATCACCTGAGGGCACAAGAGATTTCGAACTTACGACACCTCTGATCATACCATATTCCAGATAAGGAAATCCACTAAGCTTTATATTAACAAGCTGGTCAATTTTCACTTTTCCTGATCTTTGCATTTTCAGGTTTATTCTGCCAACAAAATCACCAGCCTCTTCAGGCACAACAGACAATACAGGCTGATCAACAATAACGGACTGATTTTCACTCCAGTATTTAGTAAAGGCCACTTTACCCTCAACAGGAGAAATAAGAAGATAATTGTTTTGCCATATCTTCATTTGTGCTTTAAGGTTAAGGAATGCTTCCTCCAGGGCAGAAATAAGTTTCTCTTTCTCTGTCTGTCTGCTTATCCTGTAATCCTGAAGCAGCTGCCTTTTTTCAGCAAGTTCAATTACCTTGGCTGAATGATCAAGCCTGACTTCCTGAAGCTCCAGGTTGGTCCTGATAAATGATTGTCTCGAATTCTCTATTTCGCTCTCCGAATAAACCTTTCCGGAGTACAGTATTGAATCTCTTTCATATTTCCCTTTTTCGATCTCCAGGTTTTGGGCTACAAGCTCCTCCTTGATCTTTATCCTTTCAATATATTCCTGTATTCCTTCTATTTCCCCGGTTATTGAGCGGATTTTGCTTCCATAAAAATCATTAGTTATATATGTATTGTAATCCGAAAGCACCTTCATAAAGGATGCATAATATGCCTGAAGCTCACCAAGCTCATAAAGGGCAGGGAATGATTCAGTTACTAATGCATCAGGTTTTTTGATTGTATCTATGATTGTCCTGAGCAGTTCTATTTCACGTATTAATGCTGCAGTTTCCATCACTGCAAGCAGTTTTCCCCGTAAAACCTTTTCGCCGTCACTTACATATAATTTATTTATCCGTCCTGTTATTTTACTTACCAGTGTCACCGGTGGTTTCACTGTTGTAATTTCAACAGGAGCAGGTACTACATCAGGGTATTTTATCAGCCATGATAAAAATATCAATACAGCGAATGCAAGGAATATTATCGTTGTCCCCCATCTTACTATCTTCCGCGGCGGATCTGATATTATTTCCTGAACAGGATCAGAGTATAGTATTTCAGGTTTCTTGCTTTTCATCTTCCCTGTTTACTTTCCGAGTTCAAGCTGGTTTTTCACAAGATTAAAATAGTCTCCTTTATTTTGAATAAGGGATTCATGGGTCCCGGTTTCGACTATTCTCCCGTTATCCATAACAATAATTTTATCAGCATTCCTTACTGTGCTTAGCCTGTGAGCGACTATTATCACCGTTTTGCCTTTAAAGAAACCTGCAAGATTCTCAACGATTGCTTTTTCATTATTTGCATCGAGTGAATTGGTGGCTTCATCAAAAATAATTATCCCCGGATCCTTATAGACAACCCGTGCTATCAGTAACCTCTGCATCTGGCCCTCACTCAGTCCATGTCCATTAGCACCAATTTTTGTATTATAACCGAGAGGGAGCGACTCAATGAATCCCTTAATATTTGCTATCTCAGCGGCTTTCACCATTTTGTCCTCGTCAATTTCAGCTATGCCGGGGGCAATATTTGATGCAATCGATTCAGGAAAAAGAAATCCATCCTGCATTACTGCTCCCGTCTTTTCGCGCCAGATTTTAAGGCTGAGATTTGGGAGCCGTGTATCACCAATAAGGATCTCTCCCGCTACCGGTTTATAAAATCCAAGCAAAAGCTTAAGCAATGTTGTCTTACCGCTGCCGCTGGTACCTACAATTGCTGTTGTTTTATTTTCCTCAATATAAAGGTCAACATCTTTAAGTGCATATGGTGAATTAGGCCCTTCATACTGAAATGACACGTTGTTTATAAACAGATCCTTCTTTTCGGGAAGCTTTCTCACTTTCATCTCAGGCTCAGGTTCCTCATTTTCCATTTCATGCACTTCGGCCAGCCTGTCAAGGCTCATTTTTGCATCCTGTGACATCCGGAAAAAGCTAATGATCTGGTTCACCGGCACATTCAGCTGGCCTATTATGAACTGTACTGCGAGCATCATACCAAGCGTCATCGCTCCTTTAAGAACGGCTGTTGCAGCAACAACTGTAATCAGCAGGTTTGCGACCTCATTGATGAATGTTGCTCCTGCTGACTGATACTGAATGATGCCAAGTCCTTTCACCTTTAGTCCAAACAGAGATGCCTGAAGCTTTTCCCAGTCCCATCGCTTACTTGTTTCACTCTGTGTCAGTTTTATCTCCTGTATCCCGTTCACAATGTTTATAAGTTTGCTGCCTGCAATTGACATCTGCTTAAAACGCTGATGATCGAGTCTTGCTCTCTTCTTCATGAACAACGATACCCATAAAATGTATAATATTGATCCTGCCAGGAACAGGGCAAGTATTTTTATACTGAAAATTGCCAGTACTATTCCAAATACTACAAGGTTAAAGAATGAGAATAATATAGAAAGGCTTGCTGATGTCAGGAATTCTTCGATCCTGTTGTTATCTTCTATCCTCTGCAGAATATCCCCTGTAAGTTTTGTATCAAAAAAAGATATCGGCAATGACATCAGTTTCTGGAGAAAACCGGAAATTATTGCAACGTTGACCCGGGTTCCGATATGTAAAAGAAGCCATCCCCTGATAAATTCCACAGACATTCGTCCAATTACCAGAGCAAGCTGGGCAAACAGAATCAGGTAAATAAAGCCTATATCGTTATTATTCAGACCAATATCGACTATCGACTGTGTCAGGAAAGGGATAATGAGCTGTATACAGCTTCCAATTAACAAGCCAAAGATAAGCTGATAAAAATACTTATCGTAAAGCCTGAAATATTTAAAGAGAAATCTGAATCCACGTGATTTTTCCTGTTCGTTTTCCTTTTCAAAAAATGCGGGTGTAGGTTCAATTATCAGAACAAGTCCTGCCGGTTTACCATCGGCTATTGTGGATGCCCAGTTTCTAATAAATTCATCCCTGTCATATTTTACCAGTCCTACTGCAGGATCAGCTGCCCATATCTTGTCATTTTTGATTTTATATACAACTATAAAATGACGCTGTTTCCAGTGTACTATACATGGCAAAGGGACATTCCCGGTGAGCATTTCAAAGGCGATCTTAACCCCAATGGTACGGAAGCCAAGAGAATCAGCAGCTTCAGAAAGACCTAAAAATGATACTCCTTCCCTGGTTATAAAACACCTCTTGCGGATAGATTCAAGAGAAAAGCTTTTCTTATAAAACGCCGCAACCATTTTCAGGCATGCAGGTCCGCAATCCATGGCATCGGGCTGTTTTACAAACGGAAAAGACATCTCTCGTTCGGAAATAGGTTGTTATATCAGATAAAGATATTTATATTTTACATAGGACATGACTATACTCCTTATAAAATGAAATCCTGCTTTGTCTTTCAATAGTATTCATGCGTGAAATACTATATTTGCCAGTTGATATTGTATCATTGCGGGTTTGTTTAAGAAAATTTCAGATAAGAACATAATTAAGGGTATTAAAAATCAGGATAATAAAACCCTGGAATGGCTGTATGATAATTATTTTCAAACAGTTAAAAATCACGTTATTAAAAACAGAGGTACTGAAGAGGATGTTTCTGATGTATTTCAGGATTCAATCATCGTATTATACAGCCAGATTACTGAAAACAGTCTTAACCTGACGACAGACCTGAAGGGTTATTTTTTCGGAGTGGCACGAAATGTCTGGAATGCCCAGCTGAGGAAAAAGAGAAAAATCAAAGAACTTGACATCGATATACCCGATGAAGCGGATACTGATGAATCAAATGACCTGTTGTTTGAAAGGATTGTATCAAGGGCTTTACTGAAGCTAAAACCCGATTGTCAGACAATACTTACTTTGTACTCTGAGGGGATACCCTATGATGAGATCGCAATCAAAATGAATCTTAAAAATGAGATTTATGCACGCAGGAAGAAATATCTCTGCAAGGAATTGCTGATGGAGCTGGTAAAAAAGGATCCCGAATATCAGGAGTATTTACGGTACATTAAACGGTAAGCTATTATTATAACCAGGATAAATATAAGACATCCTGCAGCTATCAACGGCATTCGTGAAGAAAAAACCGGGGAATCGTCGCCATAGATAACCAGGGAAGACCAGAAGTAAGGATGGGATTTCATCTGGCTTGCATTTTTCAGATATGCTATCCTTGCTCTTTTTAATGATACACTTTTTGATTTTCCTTTCAGCAGGTTATCATAGAATAATTTGACTATTTCAGTTCCGGACCGGTCTTCTATCTCCCACATTGACATCACAACTGACTGACTGCCTGAATAAAGGAATCCACGTGCAAGACTCAGGATTCCTTCTCCTGAAGATAATGAACCGGAACCTGTATTGCAGGAGCTGAGTACCACCATCCGGGCTTTCAGCGGGATCCCATAAACCTCATAAGTATTCAGCAATCCATCTTCAGGCATATCACCGTTTTGCATGAATAACATTGCAGAGTTCATAGGATTTTTGTCATTAAGGTATGTATGCATAGCCAGGTGAATAATATCATATTTCCCTGCTTCAACCTTAAAAACAGATTCCCTGGCATCGTCGTTTAAAAATATTACTCCATCAGAAACCCGGGCTACATATTCTGCCTCCTGGCGTGCATAAGGCAGATCTTCAAGGATTTTGTCCCCTGCCTGCCGTTTCATGAATAACGAATCAACATTCAGGACACTGGTATACATAGGGGCAAATGCAACAAGATCTTTTGCTCTTCCATAGATGCCATTTCCAGCCTCCTGCATGAATGAAACAGAATAAGTATATGAAACACTTAAATCATTCATCAGGTAGGGTAATTCCCGATACATAATTTCCTCCCCGTCATATGTCGAAGTTAAAAAAACTTCATATGGAAGGTAAGAGAGCATATTATCGGGAGAAATCAGCAGATCGGATGAAATGAAATATTTCCGGACAGGCTCAACCAGTGTTTTGTAGAGATAATATCCGGTCTCCTGATATGAATTAAAGTTCTTTCTCGCATGTGCTGACAGGTCAGGATTTGAGAGATGCTTCCTGAAATCCATGATTCTGTTAATAAAAACAGAGTCTATTTCAACTGTTGTCAGATGCTGATATTTCCGGTTCACCACCAGAATATAAAGGAGGGAGTCTGAAACGATATAGCTCAGGTAATTGTCTTTACGCCCTATTATAGCGGGAACATCCTCCATTAACGGGACTGTAGTATTGTATTTTAAGGTATAGTATTCAGGATAATTGCGTTCGTATGTTAAGATCAGTGAGTCTCTTTTTTTTACAACCTCCAGCAGATTGGCATTCCATTCAGACAGCATCTCCTTTTGAGGCTTCTCTTTTTCATTCTCGGCAGATATCCTGGAGTTATAATATCCTATCTCTCTTTGAAGAGAACGTTCAAGCTCTGCAATTGCCTGTGGAATATGGAAGTTAGCTGCATTTAATTCGCGAGTAGCTGCAAGCAAGCCTGCTACCTTACTCTTTTCGGCATACTCAAAAGCTTTTTCCAGAAATCTTTGTTCTCCGGTACTTCTGAAACATAGTTCAAAGTCACGTATTGAATTAAGATATGATCTTCTGTAGTTGTCGCCCAGTATTATCCTGCTCTCCTCTTCGCTTATGTTAATCCTTATTCTTTCGATCAGGTTTATTACTAATTCAGAAGTAGAAGCAGCTGCTACAAGGACTTTATATTCATCAGATACTTCATACAAGTTCCATAATATATCATATTTAGTCCGAAATATCCGTAATGTGCGATTGTCTGCCTTAAGCATGTCAGGATCAGGATTCTCATAAAGATCAGGTTCTTCCCCCGGAGCTGTATCCGAAAACAGAAGCTCCCGTATCTTTTTGAGTGCCCTTTGGAATTCTCCTGTTTCTGACAGTGCCATTGCATATCCAGTGATTACCTGTTCTCTTAAAGTAACCTCATTATCATGCCGGTCAAGGTAATCGAGACAAAGCAAATAGTATTTCAATGAATTCTGGTAATCATACATATAGATCCTCAGATATTCAGCATAATTCTTGAGCACTTGAGCGTAATACCTTGAATCATTACCAAATACGGTTTTTGCTTTCACAACCAGTGCAGAGAGTAATTCTTCTCCCCGGGAGATCTTTCCAGTATTACCCAGCTCAATTGCATAGCTATTGATCATATTGTATGCCAGATATGAGTTGCTGGCTTCTACCATCTCAATTCCCCTCTCAAAATACTCTGCTTCCTTTTCTGTTAATCCCAGCTTGCCGTATGTTATCGCCATGTTGTTGATCAGATTAATATAGTTCTCCTCACGAGATACAGCACCTTTATTAAGGATCGACTCGGCCTCTTCAAAATAGATTCTGGCCTTTGCAAAATCATATAATCGTGCATAACCAGCTCCTATGTTTATGTAAAGATTGCTCAGTTCGTCATCAGTCAGGATGTTCTTATTAAAATTTAGGATTTCAAGTGTCAAAAATGTATATTTCCGAAAATTCTCGTAATCCTTATTTTCAAGAGAAGCGCCTATAATAGTTGAATATGCGGTAGCAATCTCAGGGCTGTAAGAACCGTATAATTTTGTACCAACGTCAGCATACTGAAGCATATAATCGATTACTCTTTTGAATTCACCCAGGTAGTTATAAGCCACTCCAAGATTGTAGATTCCTTTAGCATAATGATCGCCAATGATCCCATGTTTTTTTTTGAAATCTACAGAAAGATACAGCCAGGGAAGAGCCTCTTTATGGCTTCCTGCAAGCAATTTGCAGACCCCTGTATAATAATATATCTCAGCAAGT
>CAZKWD010000109.1:0-7240 GCA_964556175.1 uncultured Rikenellaceae bacterium | reverse complement strand
AAATCTTTTCATGCTTTGAATCAGGTTTTGGTTTGGTTATCAGAATAAGGACGTATGAGAAGTTGAATTGATGCAATCCCTCTTAATTTTAGAATAATTATAAATAAGGTCATTCTTGTAATCAGTACAAATTACTAAGACCTCCCGGAGGCATATAAACCCTATCAGATCCATAAAGAAAATATCTATTCACATTAAAAGATTCTTCGCTTCTCCGCCGACTGGCGGATTCGCTCAGAATGACAGTAGAGATATTAGAAATTTGTATCTTAGGCTAAAATATCTTATTCCGATGATTACACGCAGATCATTTATTTCAAAGAGCGCTGTGGCAGCTGCCGCAGCTGTTATGGCACCATCATTATATGGGCAGAATATGTTTGCAGGAAGTGATTCTCCGCTAAACGGCAAGAAAGTATTATTTGTTTGGGGTGGATGGATGGGACATGAACCTGACAAATGCCGGGATATTTTTGTTCCATGGATGGAATCGGAGGGTGCTAAGGTTATTGTTTCAGAAACACTTGATTCATATATAAACCTCGATCTGAAAAATGATTTTGATCTGATAGTACAGTCGTGGACAATGGGCACAATTACAGGAAACCAGGAAAGAGCTCTCCTTGAGGCAGTTAAGGGTGGTGTAGGACTGGCGGGATGGCATGGCGGACTGGGTGATTCATTCAGGAACAATACTGAATACCAGTTTATGGTAGGAGGTCAATGGGTGGCTCATCCCGGAGGTGTTATTGATTACAGAGTAAACATAACTGATCATAAGGACCCCGTTACAAAAGGTCTTTCCGATTTTGATATGCATTCAGAACAATACTATGTACATGTCGATCCCAATGTCAAGGTACTGGCCACGACTACATTTAATGATCAGAATGCTTCATGGATAGGAGGAAACGCAGTACCTGTTGTATGGAAAAAAGTTTATGGAAAAGGCAGGGTATTTTATTCTTCACTGGGGCATGTAGCTTCCGATTTCAATGTACCGGAAGCTCTGGAAATACAAAAACGGGGTATCCGCTGGGCCAGCCTCAGCAAATATGAACCAATGGAGGAGTGGAAACAGCCGGTTTATAAAAAATAACCCCCGGTCATCAGCAATCTGGCTGATGACCTGCCCCCTGAAGGGGTTTTTTAATCATAAAGTTTGATGAACTCATAGGAATTACCCACATATTCAAGGAACCGCAGGAAATCGGATCTTGATATTACCAGCGTAGCAGTATTGATATTAGGATGAAAGGCGAGGCGGTCATATTCGTTAAGCTTTTCATCTATGAAAAGATGAACGTGATGGTTTTCATCATTTATCAGTCCAAAGGGAGAGACTGATCCAGGTTCAACACCAAGATATTTTTTCATCCTTTTATCGGATGCAAAGGTCAGCTTGCCCTGTTTAAGGCGTTTCTCAAGATCATGAATGTCGAGTTGCCGGAGATATTCAAGGATCACAAGATAGTGCCGGTTACCCTTGTGATTACGGAAAAAGATATTTTTGCATCTTCCTGAATTATAGTCTTTCCAGTGTTTGATTGCATCATCAATTGTAGCAACAGGGAGATGCTCATCATAATCGTACTTTATTGAAAGCTGCTCCAGAAGATCATAGAGTTCTTTCTGCCCTCTCATTAGTATTCTCTCGGTTTCGGGATATAGGTGAATTTCATCTCCGCTAACTGTGCAATATCTGCCCCTGCCTCTTTCATGTCATTATCCTCTTCATCATAACACCACTCAACAATAACAGGTATATCTGAGGAAGTTACTCTTTTAAGCTCACGGAATATATCGTAGAAGAATTTTGCGGATGATGAATTGAAATATGACATGTCAATTCGGAACTTCAAGGGATTCTTGTTGTTGAAATGCTTATACTCTCCCTCAAGAAGGTCATCAATGAATATTTTTATCCATTCACTGACAGGGTAATATAATGCGCGGACATCTTCAGGGGAGGATGTACCCCGTATCAGAAAAATATTTTCTGACGGCGAGAAATTAATTTCAGGTGTGGTATGTGTCGGTTCAATATAAAGATTTTGCATCAGCAGGCATTTTTGCAAAAATGCACCAATTATTTTATAATGGCAAAAAAATTATTAAACTTGAAGCTCAGAATAATTCATTTTCATCGTTATCAGAGTAATAACCCGGATCTTCCAAAAGATCTTTTTTACCTGATGCTTCCACGGCCATCCTGTCGCAAAGTTCATTTTCCTTATTGCTGGAGTGGCCTTTTATCCACACAAATCTTACCTTATGACTGCGATAAACCTTAAGGAACCTCATCCAGAGGTCAGAATTTTTTTTCTTCTTAAAAAATTTCGACTCCCACTGGAACACCCATCCCTTTTCCACAGCATCAGCAACATATCGCGAATCGGTGTATACAACCACATCTGACCCTGGTTTTTTAAGTGCCTCCAAACCTGCGATGACTGCCATGAGTTCCATGCGGTTATTGGTCGTGAGCCTGTACCCTTCTGATTTTTCGAGCCTGTGTTTTCCTGACATGAGCACAACGCCATAACCTCCCGGACCGGGATTGCCCCGTGCAGCTCCGTCAGTGTATATTGTTACTTTATATGCCATGAGGCAGCTGCTGCTTACTCCACTATTGTCATCTCATCAACCAGGTGCCCGGCACCTGCATAAATATCCATGATCCAGAGAACATATCTAATATCTACAGCTATAGTTCTCTGAATCTCAGGTTCATAGGCAACGTCACCGCTCATAGCTTCCCAGTTACCGTCGAATGCCAGGCCTATCAGTTCTCCATTGCCATTGAGTACCGGACTGCCTGAATTACCTCCTGTTATATCGTTTGTTGTAAGAAAGCATACCGGCATATATCCCTTCGAGGATGCATATCTTCCGTATTCTTTGTTATTATAGAGATCGATAAGCCTTTGTGGCAGATCAAACTCATAATCACCTGGTTTATATTTCTCAATCACACCCTTGAGTGTTGTATAATGTTTATAGGTTACCGCATCCCTGGGATCATAATCCTGTATGGTTCCATATGTCAGACGCATTGTCGAATTAGCATCAGGATAATGTATTTTATCCGGTTTCATCTCGAGCATTGCAGCAACCCATAATCTCTGTCCTTTTTGCAGATCGGGGGTGAACTTGCTAAGTTCTTGTGAAACACTGCGTGCTACTGTGCTTATCGAAGAAAAAGTTGTGACAGCAGGATCTTTTTCAAGGGTTTTAAGGTCAGGATTATCAAGAAAAGCTGTCAGTTTTGCCTCACTGGCAAACATTGATTTTGCAAACATTTTGTCCACATACTTATCAATGTTACCCTTGAATTTTTTATCAACTACTTCAGTATAGAAATCAGGGATGTACTCTGAGGAGTTATCTTCCCTGTATAA
Organism: uncultured Rikenellaceae bacterium; assembly: GCA_964556175.1. GTDB lineage: Bacteria > Bacteroidota > Bacteroidia > Bacteroidales > VadinHA17 > LD21. Next base: position 3,839 of record CAZKWD010000109.1, on the reverse strand, counting down.
TTTGAGCATTGCCTTTGTTGATTTCAGATCTGTCGGAGGATTGTAATCCTTATAGATCTCAACGATATTCTCTTTAAGCTCACTTGCAGTTTCAGTTATTTCCTGCTGTTCACCTGATCTGAGCGCTTCCATGAGTCTTCCTGTCAGACGGCTGAATGTCAGTATTTCACAACCCTGGATACATTCGTTCAGATATTGCAGGGTGTTCTGATATTCAGCCCTGCCTTCAATCGAAGATTTTATAAGATTCAGCGCATCTCCATATTTTGCTTTGCGTTCCTCATTTTCATTTACCCACTTATTGAATTGATCTTGAGTTTGTTGTTTCTTTGCTATAACATTGAGGTTCTTAAGCTGATTATTTTGTCCTATAGAGTATTTCCAGTAATTTGATGAACGGGAATATTTAGAAGCATACTGAATATCTACTTTCTGGTCGGCAAGCATGTCAGCAAGCCATATCTCCTGTTTGACACCTCGTATTTTTACCCTGTTCGGATTTGTGATGTTCATTATCTCATTAACCTCGTATGATGTATAATATCTTTGTGTTCCTCCGGGGTATCCGAGTATCATTGCAAAATCATCTGTGTTGAGGTCCTTAAGTGATACCGGGAGCCAGTATTTAGGTTTAAGAGGGATATTATCCTTTGAGTATGGAGCGGGTTTCCCGTCAGGTCCTGAATATACCCGGAATACACTGAAATCGCCCGTATGACGAGGCCATTCCCAGTTGTCGGTATCATCACCGTATTTTCCTATTGATGAAGGTGGTGCACCAACAAGTCTGACGTCATTATATGTCTCATATACAAGGAGATAGAAATAATTACCGCCATAGAAAGAAGATACAGAAGTCCTGTAATTATTCCCTTCGCTTGCTTTATCTTCAATGGCACTTCTGGCTTCATTTATTGCTGCTGTTCTGTCGGCCTCGCTCATCTCCGAATTGACATTAGCAAGTACCTGATCGGTAACTTCTTCTATGCTTACCAGGAAAATAACACGTAGTCCCGGATTAGGAAGCTCCTCTTCCTTATTCATTGCCCAGAATCCATCTCTCAGGTAATCATGTTCCACGGAACTATGCGACTGAATACGATCATATCCGCAATGATGGTTTGTGAGAATAAGTCCCTGGGAGGAAACGATCTCACCTGTACATCCTCCGCCAAAAATTATGACAGCATCTTTTATACTGGCTTTATTCAGACTGTAAATCTCTTCTGCGGATAGTTTCAATCCGAGTTCAGTCATCGTGCCCAGATTCAGTTTCTCAATAAGCGGCAGCAGCCACATTCCTTCATCAGCCTTGGCTTTAAATCCAAAACCGAGAAGAAGGATAATCAGAACAGAAGTTACTTTTCTCATGATATTAATTTTTTACGATTAGTTTTAGTCAGACGGCAAATATAACTTTTTAATCGGGGAAAGGGAATGCTAAAAAGCAAATGTCATTTGTGTGTTATAGAGGGCAAATGATTTTCTGTGATAAGGTGTTATACCGTGTTCCAGGATAGATTTCCTGTGGAGGGCTGTTGCATAGCCTTTATTCCTGTTCCAGCCGTAATCGGGGTATTCACAATGAATTTTTTCCATGAATTCATCCCGGAAAGTCTTTGCAAGCACCGAAGCAGCAGCTATTGGAGAAAAAAGCCCGTCTCCCTTTATTATTGTCTTATGTTTTATGTTTTTATATGGGAAGAAGCTGTTACCGTCGATGAGCAGAAATTCGGGTTTTATTGAAAGACCATCAATTGCAAGGTGCATTGCCTTTATTGATGCCCTGAGTATGTTTATTTTATCTATTTCCATATTGTCAATAAAAGCAACATTCCACGCTATTGCCGATTTCATTATCTCTTCTTTCAGAAGGGCTCTCTGCTTTGGTGTAAGCTTCTTTGAATCATCCAGAACAGGATGTTCGTAGTATTTGGGCATAATAACAGCGGCAGCCACGACCGGTCCCGCCAGGCAGCCCCTGCCAGCCTCATCGCAGCCGGCTTCGGTAAGATTATGATAAAGATATGGCTTCAGCATGGTGCTCTTCAATCACCAATATTATGAAATCCAGGGGAAAATCCCAGTCAAAAAAAGTCACGTTATAAGAAAAATTTTTCTTATAGAGAAAAAAAATTCAAGGAAGTTATTAACACATTTATCAACAAAAAATGTTGATTTGTCAAAATTTTGACTATTTTTGGCATCCCGCGAAGGTTTTAAGATGATGAAAACATTGAGGATTTTGATACCCGGTTTACTTATTTCGTGGGCAACTGTTTTTTCACAGCAATTGTCACACCAGGTGCTTGTTCCACTTGCGGGAATAGTAACTGACAGTAAAATAAGCTTTTCACAGACTGTTGGTGAGACAGCAGTGGAGGTGGCGGAATGTTCATGTTATATATTTACACAGGGATTTCAGCAGCCCCGTATTAAGCTATCAAGCGAAGATGTTCCTCAGGGAACAGGTGCAAGTGTATATCCCAATCCTGTAGTTGATTTCCTCACTGTTGAATTGTTCGGGGAATCCGGAAGAACATTTAAAATTAATATTATCAACATAACCGGGAAAGTGGTTTTTACCGACAGACTTACTTTTATCGACCAGTTCTGGCATAAAGAGCAATATAATATGGATGATTTTATCAGGGGTTTTTACCTGATAAGGATCTCAAGTGAAGACGGATTCATGAACCGTACATTCAAGATTGAAAAAATATAAACCTTAAGCTATGGCTTCAAGAGTTATAAAAAGATACTTTCTGTTACTGGTTATTTCAGTGGTCACTGCGGGCATTTTTGCGCAGGACAATGTACCGCTGGGAATTCATTACCAGGCCGTGGCGCGGGACAATTACGGTAACGAGATTGTCAACAGGAAGATAAGCGTCAAGTTTTCAATTATAAAGAGTGATCCGCTGGGAACAATAGTATACCAGGAACTTCATCAGGACGTGTTTACCTCCAGGTTTGGCGTCTTTTCACTTATTATTGGCCAGGGTGTGCCGACAGGCAATGCACTCTGCGGTGAACTTTCACAGGTTAACTGGGCAGAAGCCTATCATTTCCTGAAGGTGGAGGTGAAATTCGAGAATGAATTTATGGATATGGGAACTATGCAGTTTCTGGCAGTGCCGTATGCTCTCTTTGCAAAGAGATCTCTTGAACCCGGTCCCCTGGGACCCGTTGGTCCTGCTGGTCCGGTAGGTCCCCAGGGACCTGAAGGAGAGCAGGGAACCAAAGGTGATACAGGTTCACAGGGGATACAAGGAGAGAAAGGTGATCCCGGCGACCCGGCAACTGACGATCAAACCCTCTCGGTTGTAAATGTTGATGGTTCAGATTATCTGGCTATTTCAGAAGGCAACCAGGTCAAAATATCTTCGATCGAAAAAGACGGCGATCCGGCAAATGAACTGCAGGATATCACTATCAGTTCTGATAAGCTCAAGATAACAGATAACCCGCTGGCTACAGAATGGGATCTCTCTCCCTACCGGCAATCGCTGAACTGGGATCCTTCAACACGGGTATTAAACATCTCAGGAACCACATCACCGGTAAATCTCTCAGAGCTCAAGGATGATGCAGATGCTGATCCGGATAACGAAATACAGGATATTGAACTGACAGGAGATACTCTTAGAATAACAGATAATACAGGATCGGAAGGGGTATATCTGGGGAAATACCTTGATGATAAGGACCAGCAACAGCTGGATCTTGATGAGAATAATATACTCTCCATAACCGGTGGCAATTCCGAGGATCTCTCCGGGTTCCTGCAAACCTTAAGCTTCAATACCGGGACCAATGAATTATCCATTTCCGGTGTG
>CAZKWD010000108.1:4310-7257 GCA_964556175.1 uncultured Rikenellaceae bacterium | reverse complement strand
AACCATGAAAGCCGATCGTATGAAATATTTGTAATACCATATTGAATCAAGAGGTGTCATTACTGTATCTATCTCACCTTTCCAGGAAAATACTTTCATTTTTACGGGTGTATTGAAAGCAATAATGATAGAGTCTTCCGGAGCTCCGTTTACCCTCATTGCATAATATCTGTCGCTCTGTTTCAACGAATTCATTATCAGCTCATCAATCTGTTCTCTTGTAAGATCGTCGGAATAGGGAGGATTCTTAAAACTCTTCGCCCTCTCATAAAAATCGGGCTGCACTTCGTTGGTAAGATGCTCTGTGACAGCCTCTTCGGCATACTGTTGCATCTTTGAATTGATGGTAGTATATATTTTCAGACCATCTTTATATATATCATAATTTGATCCGTCAGGTTTTTTGTTCTTATTGCACCATCCGTAAAGCGGATTGTTTTGCCATTCCCACAAAGCATCTTCATACGATGACTCTCTTACATATTTACTTCTGTCGGGTTCAGGCCGGCGCATGGTATTCCGCAGATATTCGCGCAAGTAGGTTGCAGGACCTGTATTATGGTCTTCAACCTGGAAATCGAGCTCAATGGGCAGCTTCTTAACAGAATCAACAATCGCAGGATCAAGATATCCGTATTTTGCCATCTGGGAAAGAACGACATTCCTTCTTTTTAACATACGGTCATAAAATCTTTGAGGATTATATGCGCTTGAGTTCTTCAACATACCAACAATAACAGCTGCCTCCTGTATATTTAATGAATCAGGAGTGGTGTTGAAATAAACCCTGGCTGCCGATTGTATCCCGATTGCCTGATACAGGAAATCATATTTATTGAGATACATTGCAATGATCTCTTCCTTTGTATAGCTTTTTTCAAGCTTAACAGCCGTTTGCCATTCTTTGAACTTGGTGACTCCCAGCCTTATTTTTCTCATGACAAATGAAACCCTTGCTGTATCCCTGGGATAAAGGTTCTTTGCAAGCTGCTGGGTGATAGTACTTCCCCCTCCTGTATCCTGACCAAGAAGGATAGTACGAACAAAGGCCCTTGCCAGTCCGCGGATATCTATACCTGAATGCCTGTAGTATCGTATGTCTTCTGTTGCAATTAATGCATCAATCAGATAGGGTGACAGTTCTTTATAGTCGGTCCATGTCCTGTTTTCAATGCTTATCTTGCCAATAAGCACTTCATCTTCCGAGTAAACCTCTGCAGCTAAAAAATATTCGGGATTCTCGAGTTCATCAAAAGAGGGCATCGGCCCAAGTTTCTCATTCGAGATAAGAATAAACAGTGCAATAACAACTGCAAAGGGTATTGAATAGATTATCCAGAACCAAATAATATATTTTCTGTTGTCTGAATTGCCTTTCATCAGAGGGAGATATTTGTTTCAAAAATAGTAAAATCTTGAAGAAACTTAATGGTTTATTTTGAAGTTTGGTCTTTAAATGATTTACTTTGTCGTGTTTTTTAAAAGAATAAATCTCGTTGTAAATGATCGAAAATCTTGTAATCGTTGAGTCCCCGGCAAAGGCAAGGACAATTGAAAAGTTCCTTGGAAAAGACTTCCGTGTTATATCAAGTTTCGGACATATAAGAGATCTTTCAAAGAAGAATCTGGGGATAAATCTTGAAAATGATTTCACTCCCGATTATGAGATCCCCAAAGAGAAGGTCAAGGTTGTAAGCGAGCTGCGGAAGGCGGCGGCGGAAGCAAAGAATATATGGATCGCCAGTGATGAGGACCGCGAAGGAGAAGCAATAGCCTGGCATCTGGCAAATGTCCTGAAGCTTAATCTTTCCGCTACACGCAGAATAGTATTTCACGAGATCACTAAAAATGCAATTTCCGATGCAATTGATAATCCCCGTAAGATAGACATGAACCTGGTCAATTCTCAGCAAGCCCGTCGTATTCTTGATCGTCTTGTGGGTTTTGAGATCTCTCCTGTTCTCTGGAGAAAGGTTCAGCCGGCACTTTCTGCCGGCAGGGTACAGTCAGTTGCTGTAAGGCTCATCGTTGAAAGGGAAAGAGAGATAATCTCCTTTGTTAGCGAGTCATCATTCAGGATCAACGCGATTTTCAGGATCGATAATAAAGAGGGTACTGGTTCAATTATCAGGGCTGAAGCATCAAAACGCTTTACTGATGAGAATGAAGCCCGTAAGTTTCTTGAGCTTTGTGCAGAAGCGGAATATAAGGTTACCGGTATAACTGTCAAACCGGGAACCAGGTCGCCTGCTCCCCCTTTTACGACATCTACTCTTCAGCAGGAGGCATATAGAAAGCTCGGGTTTTCCGTTGCACAGACAATGGCTGTTGCACAAAAGCTTTATGAAGCAGGAAAAATAACCTATATGAGGACTGATTCAACCAATCTCTCCAGGCTTGCCCTGGCAAAATCACGGGAGGTAATAATATCAGGATATGGCCTAAAGTATTCAAAGACACGGCAGTTCAAGACAAAATCGAAGGGAGCACAGGAGGCACATGAGGCAATACGTCCGGCATATATCGATCATTCAACCATAACAGGCAACCAGAATGAGAAGAAGCTTTATGAACTTATCTGGAAAAGGACCATAACATCACAAATGTCTGACGCTGAAGTGGAAAAGACAACAATATCAGTTGATATGAACAACTCTCCCGTAATCTTTAATGCTTCAGGTGAAGTTGTTAAGTTTGACGGATTCCTTAAGGTCTATTCAGAATCGTCAGACCAGGAAAACGGAGATGAGGAGAAATATGTTATTCCACCGGTTTCACAAGGTATGCTTCTTTATTATAACACCGTAACAGCATCACAGAAATTCACCACACCTCCTCCAAGGTATACTGAAGCAAGTCTCGTGAAAAAACTTGAGGAGTTGGGTATCGGCAGACCCTCCACGTATGCGCCTACCATTTCAACAATTCAAAACAGGGGTTACGTTCT
>CAZKWD010000108.1:0-4210 GCA_964556175.1 uncultured Rikenellaceae bacterium | reverse complement strand
AAATGGACAGGAATGCTTCACGCATTTTACGGACCATTTCATCAAACCGTTGAAAATACACTGGAGAAGAAAGAAAGAAAGACCGGCGTGAGGATGCTGGGCAACCATCCCGAAACTGGTGAACCTGTATCGGTACGTATGGGCCGCTTTGGACCAGTGGCACAGATAGGGAATTCGGAAAGCGACAGTAAACCAAGATTTGCAAGTCTGACAAAAAATCTTCTTATTGAAACCATAACTCTTGAAGAGGCATTGAATCTGTTCCGCCTGCCCATGTCTCTGGGAATACATGAAGGAGAAGAGATGATAGTGGGCCTCGGGAAATTCGGACCATATATCAGATTCAAAAATAAGTTCTTCTCACTTAAGAAAGGGGTTGATGATCCATATACAATAACATTCGAAAGAGCCCTCGAACTGATTCGTGAAAAGAATGAAAATGAAAAAAAGAAAATCATAAAGGATTTTGGGGATATGCAGCTTCTTAACGGAAGGTATGGCCCTTACCTGGTAAAGGATAAACAGAATTACCGGCTTCCCCGGGGAAAAAGTGCAGAAGAGCTCACCAGGGAAGAGTGTATCAAGATCATTGAAAAGAGTAATAAATCCAGAAAAAGTACCTGACAATTACCATGACAGATCCAAGCGATTATTTTGACCCCGTCAGTATTGAAAAACCTGAATATGATCACCTGGCAGAGCAGGCAGGTTTTCCTCACAATATCGTAATACATACAGAAAATAACCCCGTGAAAGAGATCGGGAAGTATAAAATTGCACTTTTAGGAGTTCCTGAAGGGCGCAATTCTCCGGGGACAGGAACGATGAAAGCCCCTGACAGCATAAGGAGTCAGCTTTACAGGCTTACAAGGATTCCGGGTAAATCAAAGATCATCGATCTGGGTAATATGAAGCGGGGAACTTCCTTTAGTGATACCATTGCAGGATTATCGGATGTTCTTACTTGGCTTTTAGGTGAAAATGTGTTTCCAGTGATCATTGGAGGCAGCAGTGCACTGGTGGCAGCTATCGATTCTGCTTTTACCCGCTTGAATACACAATATTCACTTATTGCCGTCGATCCGAGATTAGATTTCATTAATGAAAAGAAAGAGTCTGATTCATTCAACTATCTGTATAATATATTACACAATCATAAATCCACCTTCACTCATTACATCAATATCGGATATCAGACATACCTGAACGACCAGCAGGTGATCAACAGGTTTTTAAAACGAAAGTCCGAACTCATCAGGATAGGCGATGTGAGAAAAGCCATTAACCTTACCGAGCCTTTTTTCAGGGATTCCGATGTAGCTGTCGTTGATATTTCAGCTGTCAGGCAATCTGATGCTCCCGGAACCATAAGTCCTTCTCCTAATGGTTTTTACGGCGAAGAGATCTGCACACTGGCAAGATATGCCGGCATATCTGATAATCTGAAGGTTTTCGGCCTTTTCGATGTGGACCCTGATATTGATGTCAGGTTACAAACTTCAGGTCTGGCTGCCCAGATTTTATGGTTTTTCCTCGAAGGGTTCTCGCAGAAACAGTATGAAACCCCTGTATTAAGCAGCAGCAACCAGGGAAGGTTTATCAGGTATCATGTAAGAGTAACAGATCTTGATGATGATCTTATTTTTGTAAAAAGCAACCTTACCGACAGATGGTGGATGGAGCTGCCGGCCGGAGATGACAAGCCACGGTATATAGCATGCTCGCATGAGGATTATCTGAAGGCAAACAGGAATGAAATCCCTGGAAGATGGGTACAGGGATATGAAAGGCTGAAATAAAATAAAAGTATATTTGTTTACGTTTTATATTTTTACTTATTTTACTCGTTATACTTACGGGGAATACATCTGCTGGCAAAGAAATGAAAAAACTAATTATTACATTTCTTTTTTTAACTGTGGTAACCTGTTCAGTCTGGTCGCAGCAAGATCCGCTTTCAAGTCATTATATGTTCAATACAATGACATATAATCCGGGTATTGCAGGCACTTCAGGAATGATCTGTGCAACAGCGCTTAACAGGCAGCAATGGCTGGGATTTGACGGTGCCCCTTCAACGACTGTTTTTCACATAACGGCCCCGGTTGCTCCTTTCAGGATTAAAAGCGGTGTCGGCCTGTTGGTTAAAAGCGATAATATAGGTTTTGACAAGGATATTAATATTTCCGGTGCCTATTCTTATCTTATGGATGTTGGAATGGGAAAACTGGGAATAGGGCTCAGTCTGGGAGTTGTGAATAAGTCTCTTGAACCCAACTGGGTTATTCCCAATGGTGATGAATTCACCCAGGCTAATGAAGACCCGCTCATCCCCGTCAATAAGGAGAGTGTTATTGCCTTTGATGCAGGATTAGGAGCCTATTACAGAACCGATAAATACTATGCCTCTGTTTCTGTAACTCATATAAACCAGCCTAAAATAAAATATACTAAAGACAATTCGTCAGCCATCAGCTATATCAGCAGGCATTACTATGTTACGGGAGGTTATACGGTACAGCTTCCGAATCCATCGCTTGAGCTTCTGCCATCGGTTTTTGCATTCAGTGACGGAAAGGTTATACAATTTAGTGTAACATCCCTTGTACAATACAATAAAAAGGTATGGGGTGGCGTTTCATACAGAGCCGGTGATGCATTAACAGGCATGGTTGGCTTTGAGTTATATAATGGGATCCGCATTGGATATGCCTATGATTTCCCGCTTTCGGACATCAGAAAAAGTACAAGCGGATCACATGAATTTATGGTAAACTATTGTTTTGATATCAGTTTGGGCAAAAGCCCGATGAGATATAAAAGTATCAGATTTTTATGATTATTAAAAAAAAATAACTTACTTGCATTATAAATTTTAAAAAAGTATGAAAAAGGTTATCCTATCTGCACTGGTAATTACTATCTTACTTAGTGGGTGCGGCTCTTCAAAAACCGGTGAGCTTACCGGAGTCCTGGGAAGGAAAAAGTTCTTTGAGCCGGTACCGGTGGAAATGGCATTTATACCTGCCGGAAGTTTCATGATGGGGCCCAGCGACCAGGATGCTATGTTTGCAATGAACAGTCTCTCAAAATCAGTTACTGTTGATGCATTCTGGATGGACCAGACGGAAATTACCAATAACGAATACCGTCAGTTTGTATACTGGATACGTGATTCTATCCTCAGAACAAAGCTCGGCGATGCAGGTATCCCTGACAGGGAGTATTTCCTTGTGGACGAAGAGGGGAATGTTATCGAACCCAATGTAATAAACTGGGATGAAAAGATCGACCCTGAAGAAGAGACTACAATAAGTATTATTGAAGAAATGTATTACCCCCCTGAAGAAAGATTCAACGGGAGAAAGCAGTATGATGTCCGCAAATTTAATTATTCCTACTACTGGGTAGATTATCAGCAAGCCGCAAGATCACGGTATGTCTATGATTATGAGAATAATACAGGTAGATATGAGGGGCAGGTGACCAACCTTGACGGTTCACGTACAGATGTGAGAGACCGTTCCTCTTTTATTAAGCATAACATTATCAATATTTATCCTGATACCCTTTGCTGGATCAGGGACTTTACATATTCATTCAATGATCCTCAGGCTGATCTGTACTTCTGGCATCCTTCATTCGATGATTATCCTGTCGTCGGGATCAGCTGGGTTCAGGCAACAGCTTTCAGTAACTGGAGAACTGATTTCATGAATACAGCTCTCAGGAAACAGGGTATTGTTGATGTCCAGAGATACAGGCTGCCACTGGAGACAGAATGGGAATATGCTGCAAGGGGAGGACTTGATCTTTCCATGTATCCGTGGGGTGGTCCTTACACCCGCAATAACAAAGGCTGCTTCCTGGCAAACTTTAAGCCATTACGCGGTAATTATATTGACGACGGAAATGTATATTGCGGGAAAGTGGCATCATATGAGCCCAACGAATATGGTCTTTATGATATGGCAGGTAATGTTGCGGAATGGACATCCGGCGCATATCACCCCTCTGCCTATATTTTCCAGCATGACCTTCAGCCTAACTATGAGTACAATGCAACTCCTCAGGATCCTCCCGTTATGAAACGAAAAGTTATACGCGGCGGTTCCTGGAAAGATATCTCATATTTTCTTCAGACAAGTGCAAGGGATTATGAATATCAGGATTCAACAAAACCATTTGTCGGATTTCGAAATGTAAGATC
>CAZKWD010000107.1:0-7260 GCA_964556175.1 uncultured Rikenellaceae bacterium | reverse complement strand
TCAAAGATGATACCCGGCATTTTCAGAAAGCTTAAACTGCCTTTGAATGAGAAGATGAAATATGTTCAGAAACTGGTTGATCTTCATCTCAGGCCGATAGCGTTGTCGCAAGAAGAGGTAACTGATTCGGCAGTCAGACGTCTCCTTTTTGAAGCCGGTGATGATATCGATGACCTGATGATGTTATGCGAAGCTGACATCACATCGAAGAATGAGGCAAAAAAAACAAGGCATCTCGAGAATTTCAGATATGTCAGGAAAAAGTTAAGGGAGATTGAAGAGAAAGATGCTTTGAGAAACTTCCAGCCCCCTGTCGACGGCAGTGAGATCATCAGCACCTTCGGTATAAAACCAGGTAAAGTGGTCGGGGTAATAAAAAATGCCATAAGAGAAGCTATTCTCGATGGGATTATCCCCAATGAGCATAAAGCTGCCAGGAAATTTATGATAGAAAAGGGGAAGGAGATAGGCTTGACGCCCTGCGATCCACCTGATCTATCGTAATCTAAGGTCAAGTAAAACAGGCAGATGATCGCTATACCCTCCCTGGTACCTGTATCCTGAATATGTAGAATAAGGGCGTAAGCCCGGATATTTCAAGTCTTCCATCATGAGAAAATCGGGCCGGAAGACCTGTAACAAACCAGGCTCAGTGAAAACACTTTCATTTCCGTTAATTAGCGCATCTGATACAATTACCTGGTCTATTATCTCCCAGGTTCCCATATAACGGTAGGTTCCAGCGCCATCAGGAAGAGTCTCCGACAGATTCACAAGTGAGCTGCCATTATCTGCCTGGCCTGCCAGTATGCTCATAACCCTGTCTTCAGGAGTAGCATTAAAATCGCCCATAATGATAATTTGTACATCACTGTATGATGCAATAAATATTGAATCGACCTTTTCTCTGACCATTTCAGCAATTTTAATGCGCTGAGCCTCTCCTGCAAGAACTCCTCCCCTTCTTGAAGGCCAATGATTTACAAAAAGATGTATGGTATCGCCGTTGATAAGAAACCTGGCATAAAGAACATCCCTGGTCCGGAATTCATTTCCGGTTACCACCGAAGTGTTTAAATAGGAGTAGTCAATTATATCTGCCATCTCTTTCCTGTAAATAAGACAAACATCAATACCTCTTTCATCGGGAGAATCTTCATGTACAATATCATAATCATATTTCGATAAATTTGTACTATAAACAAGATCCTCCAGCACTTTCCTGTTCTCTATCTCGCAAAATGCAACTATAGCTGGCGGCTCCCACTCACCGGCAGCCAAAATTGTCTTATAAAGTGAATTGATCTTCCTGCTATATCTCTGGTAATTCCATCTTCTCAAGCCTCCAGGCATAAATTCCTCATCTTCAGTAAGCGTATCATCATATATATCAAACAGATTCTCAACATTATAGAACATTAGTCTAACAGAATGAGAAGCATCATCCTGAGGATATCCTTTTACAAGTAACAATAGTAGCAGCGAAAGGGTACCGGTAATTCTTTTTACGATACCTGATGACATTATTTATTAACTAATAGTATCAATAAGCACTAATCCAGCGATACCTCCTGGCACTTTCTCCAAATTTTACCGCAAGTGTCAGTTCATGCGTCCCGAAGCTCTGTCTTCTTATGTCTGTTAAAGTGAAATCAACGGCATAGGCAAAATAGAACCTGTCATATCTCAATCCCGTCATAAGAATTATCGCGTCATTTGTTCTCCATGAGAGTCCTGCCCAATAGTCTTCCTTGTAATAGACCCTTGTTGTAAGATCCATCTGAATTGACTTAAAGAACATGTCGGATGATTTAATGAAAGCAGAAGGTTCAATGGTCCAGTCGGGATGAACATCGAATTTAATTCCTCCTGTAAGGAAGTAATGTCCCAGTTCTGTTCTCCTTGTGTCAGTAGTATCTGCAAAAAGAAGCTGGCCCCTGAACATGTTTGTCATGGCAAATCCCGCATAATATTTTGATGTTGTAAAACTTACACCAAAGTTAAAATCAGGTATAAAAACTGACCTGTCATAATTATTAAGCAAGGGATCATCAGGATCATAGATTAATCCTTCGGTATTTATTGCAAACTGGTATGCTGTTAGTGCAAGGCCGAATGAAAGATTATTCGGATAGGCTCCTGTTTGTCCCATCTGGATATGGTATGCATATGCAAACTGGAGTCCCGTACGCCGCATTATACCGTTTTGATCATTAAAGATATAGCCTCCAAGTCCGACTTTACCGCCTTTCGTTGGAAGCACAAGCTTTTTACGTACCGAGGTGGCTTTAGATATATAGCTGTTTTTTAAAATACGTGTTTGGAAGCTGGCAGCATAAGTACCTGGAGCCTGGTCAAGACCCACCCATTGCTCTCTTACTGTCAGATTCACGGTTGTATACCCGTCACGTCCTGCGAATGAAGGATTAACAAGGAAGCCGTTCATGATGTACTGGCTGTACATTGGCACCTGCTGTGATGAAGCGGTTCCATAGAACATGATCAGGATTATCAGTGACAGTATACTTCTGCTATATCTCATATAATTCCTGCAAATATACCTTTTATTCTTCCCTAATTACACTAATAACACCCGATCTTAGTTGAGATCCGTCATTCAGATCCAAAATATAATGATATGAATCAGTAGGAACAAGTTTACCTTTAAAAGTACCATCCCATGGATTCGACAGAAGATTTCTTTCATGGTAAACCATTCTTCCCCACCTGTTAAAGACGCGGATTTCTGCATCAGGATATATATCTATATTCCTGATTATCCACTCATCATTATGACCATCCTGGTTGGGAGTAATGATCTGTGGTATCACAAGACAGTTGAAGGATATGTTATAACCAACATCTATACTCAGTGATTCAGCACAGCCATTAGCATCAGTAACAGCAACGCTGTAGGTACCCTGAAGCAGGCCTGTTCTGTTCTGAGTGGTAATTCCATCCGACCATATTACGTTGTAAGGAGATGTGCCTCCACTTATATCAAGAGTTATTTCACCATCATCTGTATCAGGACATGATGCATCTGAAGGTATAGCATCAAGAGCAAGAGCTGCCGGTTCTGTTATCTGTACAGTCTCTGTGTTCACACAACCATTAATATCAGTAACTGTCACAGTATAGGTGCCTGCTGCCAGTCCGCTTGCTGTAGCTGTTGCCTGTACAGGTGATGTATCCCAGGAATAAGTATATGTACCTGTGCCTCCTGCAGCGACTGCTGTTGCAGTCCCGTCAGCTCCTTCATTACAGAGTACATTGACCTGTGTAACAGTAATAGTAATTTCTGCAGGTTCAGTAATTGTAACATTGGCATAATTTATACATCCGTTGGCATCAGTCACCGTTACAGTATATGTTCCGGCAGCCAGACCGGTTGCTGTGGCTGTTGTCTGAACAGGTGCTGTATCCCAGGAATAATCATACGGAGATGTTCCGCCGCTTGCCGTTGCTGTTGCTGTACCCGAAGTACCGCCATAGCATACATTATCTGTCTGCGTTGTAGCAACAGCCAGGGCTGAAGCAGGCTCAGTAATAGATACGGGAATATCACAGGTAATCATTTCGGCATCCCGGACAGTAACCGTATAGGAACCGGCTGACAGTGAACTAAATGTGTCAGAAGACTGGTAATTTGTACCATCGATACTGTAATCATACGGTGTTATTCCGCCTGAGCCACTCACTGTTACGCTTCCAGTTGATTCTCCAAAGCAAGCTACATTGGTCTGAGATACAATAGTACCTGATAACGGAGGAGGTGGAGAGACTATAATATCAAAGCTGCATACTTCATTATTTCCGGCTTCATCAGTCACATCATATGAAACAGTTGTTATACCGGTATTGAAAATATATGTTCCAATCTGATTGATTCCGGTTGCCGGCGATGCGGCTACAGTTACTCCTGTTATGGTCCAAGTAAGTATTGAAACAGTACAATTATCCGAGATAACAGCATCCGGTACTATCACAGTTGCATAATTGAATCCTGCATCTTCATATTGAGAAATATCTGAAGAACATGTAATTACAGGTAATTCAGTATCAGACAGGATTACATTTTGTGTTTGTGTGATAGTATTTCCGTAACCATCATCATAGGTCCAGGTAATTACCGTGGCACCTTGTGCAGTGATCGGCAGGGTCACAGTATGTGTGCCTGTAACAGTACCTGCACAATTATCTGTTGCTGTTGGCGCTGTAAGTGTTGATACTTCACACTCGGCTGTGACATCCGGCAGCGGATCTATATCCGGTACCGGTGCTGTAACATCTGTTATTATTACATTCTGTGTCTGTGTTGTTGTGTTGCCATTACCGTCATCATAGGTCCAGGTAACTACCGTAGTACCCTGTGTCGTTATAGGAAGTGTAGCATCATGAGTGACTGTAACCACGCCTCCGCAGTTATCTGTAGCTGTAGGTGATGTCAGTGCTGCTACGGAACATTCGTCAGTGATATCAGGTAACGGATCCACATCAGGTACCGGTGGTGTAACGTCATCTATTACTACATTCTGTGTCTGTGTTGATGTGTTGCCATTGCCATCATCATAGGTCCAGGTGACTACTGTCGTGCCCTGTGCCGTGATCGGCAATGTGGCATCATGGGTAACTGTGACAACACCTCCGCAGTTATCTGTTGCTGTTGGTGCTGTAAGTGTCGTCACTTCACACTCGGCGGTGACATCCGGCAGCGGATCTAAATCCGGTACTGGCACAGTAACATCATTTATAACGACATTCTGGTTCTGTGTTGAGGTGTTGCCGTTCCCGTCATCATAGGTCCATGTGACAACTGTAGTGCTGGTAATAGGCAATGTTGCTGTATGCGTTCCTGTTACAGTACCCACGCAGTTATCCGTTGCCGTTGGTGCTGTAAGCGTCGTTACTTCACACCCGGCTGTGACATCCGATAGCGGATCAACATCAGGTACAGGTGCTGTAACATCTGTTATTATTACATTCTGTGTCTGTGTTGTTGTGTTGCCATTACCGTCATCATAGGTCCAGGTAACTACCGTAGTACCCTGTGTCGTTATAGGAAGTGTGGCATCATGAGTGACTATAACCACGCCTCCGCAATTATCTGTGGCTGTAGGTGATGTAAGTGCGGCTACCGAACACTCGTCAGTGACATCAGGCAGCGGATCTATATCCGGTACTGGTGCCGTAACATCAGTTATTATTACATTCTGGTTCTGTGTTGAGGTGTTACCGTTACCGTCATCGTAGGTCCATGTGACAACCGTAGTGCTGGTGATAGGTAGTGTTGCTGTATGCGCTCCGGTTACAGTTCCCACGCAGTTATCTGTTGCCGTTGGTGCTGTAAGTGTTGTCACTTCACATTCGGCTGTAACATCCGATAGCGGATCTAAATCAGGTACCGGGGCTGTAACATCATCTATTACAACATTCTGGTTCTGTGTTGAGGTGTTGCCGTTACCGTCATCGTAGGTCCAGGTGACAACCGTAGTACCCTGTGCTGTTATCGGCAATGTTACAGTGTGTGTTCCTGTCACCGTTCCGGCACAGTTGTCTATGGCTGTCGGAGCCGTAAGTGCAGTCACTTCACATTCCGCTGTAACATCCGACAAGGGATCTGTATCAGGTACTGGTGCAGTAACATCATCGATCACTACATTCTGTATCTGTGTTGTGGTATTGCCATTGCCATCATCATACGTCCATGTGACCGTGTATGTACCCTGAGTACTGTATGTCAACGGATCAGAGGTTGTTCCGGTAATGACACCTGAACAGTTATCTGTTGCCGTAGGAGTTACTGCTATAGTCGCAGTACATTCTCCGGTCACATCAGGCAGGGATGCTGCATCCGGTACGGGTGCCGTTATATCATCCACAATAACATTCTGAGTCTGATTCGAAGTGTTGCCATTCCCGTCGTCGTAAGTCCACGTGATTATATATGTACCCTGAGTGCTGTATGTTAACGGATTTGAAGTCGTTCCAATAATGGCTCCTGAACAATTATCTGTTGCTGCAGGAGTTACGGTAACAGTAGCTGAGCATTCGCCAGTGATATCAGGTAATGAAGCAGCATCAGGAACAGGAGCTGTAACATCATCTACAATTACATTCTGTAACTGCGATGTTGTGTTGCCATTTCCGTCGTCATATGTCCAGGTAACAACATAGGTACCCTGAGTATTGTATATAAGGGGATCGGAGGTTGTCCCGGTGATGATGCCTGAACAATTGTCAGTTGCTGTTGGTATCACTGTTATTGAAGCTGAGCATTCCCCCGTCACATCGGGCAATGTCATAACGTTTGGAATCGGTGCCGTGATATCATCTATCACAACATTTTGTGGTTGGGTTACAATATTACCGTTTCCATCATCGTAGGTCCAGATAACTACCGTTATACCCTGGGCAGTAATCGGAAGTGTAACAGCATGGGTGCCTGTAACAATACCTGCACAGTTATCCGTAGCTGTTGGTGCTGTAAGAGTTGTTACTTCACACTCGGCTGTGACATCCGGTAATGGATCTACAACAGGAACAGGAGTCTCATTGTCGTTTACAGTAACTGTAAATGAACATTTTGCGCTATTCCCTGAAGCATCAATGACTGTAAATTCATTGGTGGTTAATCCGACAGGGAATACTGATCCGCTTGCAAGGCCCTGTGTTCTTGCTGTTAATGCTCCCGGACAATTGTCTGTTCCGACAGGTGCTATATAATTTACTATTGCACCACAGATTCCGGAATCATTATTAACAACTATATCTGCGGGGCATGATATTGCCGGGTTCTCAGTATCATTGACAATGACGTTAAAGCTACATTGTGCTGTATTACCGTATGCATCAGTTACTTCAAAAGTATTAACAGTTGTTCCCACCGGGAATATTGAGCCGCTTGGCAGACCTGCTATTTGTGTTGTAACAGCTCCGGGACAATTATCCGTTCCTATAGGCTCAGTATAGATTACAATTGCGCTGCAAGAGCCGGGATCATTGCTAACAATAATATCTACCGGACAACTAATAACAGGTAGAATATTATCAATAACTTCAACTGTGAAACTGCAGGTTGCTGTAAGTCCTGCAGCATCTGTAACTTCGAAAGTATTAGTAGTAATGCCAACCGGGAATGTTGACCCGCTAGGAAGTCCTGCTGTCTGAACAGTTGTTGCACCCGGGCAGTTATCTGTTCCGACAGGAGTAACATAAGTTACTATTGTACTGCAAACACCTGTTACGCTGATGTTTCCC
>CAZKWD010000106.1:0-7277 GCA_964556175.1 uncultured Rikenellaceae bacterium | reverse complement strand
TAAAGACTGGGGACGGGGGAAGGATTTAAAATATTAAAAAAGAAGCTGTCCTCGTTTCGAAGACAGCCTCATAATAAATCTGATTATCTAACCTTAAAGATTACTTGCGTCCTTTACCTGATGCAGTTCCTGCTTTTACTTTATTCTGTTTCATTGCATTGGAAGGACGTGCTCCCTTGTTTGCAGCCTTATTCTTTGTGGCAGTTTTAGTCATATTCTTAACCTGGGCACCTTCCTGGGTTGCAGCTTTACTCTGTGTTTGTGCCCTTGTCTGGGTCTGGGTCATTGTACCCGCACCCTCTTCAGTCCTTACCTGCTCACGTACCTGGGACTGTACCTGAGTTGCCTCACCCTGATTCATGGTCTGAGTTTTAACCTGTGTTCCTGTCTGAACCTGAGTTTGATCCTGAGTTTGATCCTGAGTCTGGGCAGGTTCCTGAGCTGTAATACCTGCACTTATTAAAAGTGCTATGGCAGTCATAAAAATTGATCTTTTCATCTTCTTAAATTTTAAATTAATTAATGTATAGATCAAATGTAAGACCTCGAAGATGAAGATATTATGAAATTTCGGGAAAAATGAAAGAAAATGTTGTTCCTTTTTCTGATTCTGATGATACCACTACTTCTATTTCATGAAAATCAGCTATTGTTTTCGCTATTGCCAGTCCAATTCCTGTCCCGTCACCACTGTTTTTATCCCTCATTTTGAATCGTGAAAATAATTTACTCTTCTGTTCTTTCGTCATACCCTTTCCTGTATCAGATATCACTACTATGAATTTACCCGGATTCTTATTGCCGGTAATTCTTACTTCACCCTGTGCCGGAGTATTTTTAACTGCATTATTTATCACATTGTAAAACATTGAGAAGATCAGTGACCGGTTAGCCTCTTTATACATGAGATCATCACCCAACTCCTGTTTTAATACAACTCCTGCATCTTCTGCTACAGGATCTATCTCGCTGATTATATCCTGTAAGACTTCTCTTATCGAAAAAGTATCTTCACGAAGGTACTGATGACTCTCGATCCTGGCAATCATGAGCAATGAGTTTACAAGGCTCTGAAGCCTGTGTACTGTTTTCAGTGATTCCTCTATTTTATTCTGGATGTCGG
Organism: uncultured Rikenellaceae bacterium; assembly: GCA_964556175.1. GTDB lineage: Bacteria > Bacteroidota > Bacteroidia > Bacteroidales > VadinHA17 > LD21. The sequence continues at coordinate 6,154 of CAZKWD010000106.1, read as the reverse complement.
CATCAAGCTCCTCTCTCAAAAGAAGATTTTCCAGCTTGCTTCTTAAAATTGAAACCGGTGTGAGGAGCTCGTGTGATATGTTGATCGTGATCTCTTTTTCTTTCTGGAAGAGGATGTTAATATGCTCCATGAGTTCCCTGAGAGCTCCGTCGAGGCGCTGAAAATCGGAGGTTGTAGTTTTAACAGGTATCGGGTCAAAAAGAGAGGGATCAGATATCCGTTTCAACTTGTTCTTGATTTTATCCAGTGGTCTAAGCAAAAACCTGTTATATTGTGTGTCAGTGAGGAAGGTAATTAATATAATGAATACCAGGAACAACAACATTACTTTTTTGATATTCTTTTCCGTGTGGAGAATGCTATCAAGGCTTTTGCCTACTTCAAGAAGATAGGTCTGCCCGTCAATCATAAAGGAATAGTTAAGTACACGGTAATCAATCTCTTCTCCCTCTATTAATCTTGCTGAAACCTCGATAAAATTCAAGTCTTCACTGAGGTTAACCTTTTCGATGCTTACGAACTCCTCTTTAAGGATATTATAGCTTCCGAAAGCATCAGCTGAATCTGAAGTTATGAATGGTTCTATCCCGATATTGGAAATAAGGGTAAGCACCTGCTCCCTTTTCTGAATAAGTTCATTATCAATATGACGCAGGTTTATCCTCTGAATAATATACGGCATCAGGATCAGAAACAATGCTGTAAAGGCAAGCTTTGAAAGCAGGTTAAACAGTGAAAGCTTTGTTTTTAGTTTCATCATAAGCCGGCCCGGTATTATTGTTCTTCAGTACTGACTCTGTAACCTACTCCCCTGACGGTTTCCAACCATGGAGTGGGAGCGTGATTATTTAACTTTTTTCTCAGGTTTTTAATATGAACATCAATGAAGTTGCTGTCGTATTGATCGTCAAGCATGTTACCCCAGATATGTTCATAAAGCTGCTGCCTTGTCAGTACCCTGTTTTGATTAAAGACAAGATACTGAAGCAGGTCATATTCCTTTTTGGTAAGTTCTACTTCATTCCCGTTGCATAGCACTCTTCGTGCCTGTGCCTTAATAATAAAATTGCCGAGGGTAATATCCGGATTGCTTATCTTGAATTTCCTTCTGGCCACAGCATTGATCCTTGAGAGAAGTTCGGGAAGTGCAAATGGTTTTGCAAGATAATCGTCAGCACCAAGATCAAGTCCTTTTACTTTATCCTCAACGGCACCGCGAGCTGTTATTATAATAAAAGAAGACTCACTGTTCATCTTTCGGGCCTCCTTTATAAGGTCAAGGCCTTCGTAGTCGGGTAAACCAAGATCGAGGAGGACAAAATCATAAAGATTAACTGCTATTTTTTCAGAAGCATCCATCCCGGTATACGCAAGATCACAAAGGAAATTTTCTGATTTAAGAAATTCTGCAATTTCCACAGCAAGGCTTTTTTCATCTTCAACAATCAAAACATTCATAGTCGCATAACTAAAATATTTTATAATAAATGCTTAGCATGAAGTTAAAACCCTTAAGTCCCTGATAAACAGGATCATCATAAACAGGAAGAACATACCCGGGTTCAGCTTCAATAGTCAGACGGTTGGTATTAAAGGATATAGGTAACCCGAAATCAATTTCGAGGAAACCGAAAGAGGAAAGATATTCAAAATTTGTTGTGGTGGCTTGTGAAGTGGTGGGAGTAGTGGACGTTGTACCCGATCCCGTACCAACACCCGACCCGGCACCTGAACCCGTACCTCCTCCGCCACCGTAACCATTTGCCATGCCGCTTCCTGATCCTGAAACGGATCCGGATATATTTTTAAGAAAAGGATAAGATATGGTAATTATCGTATCAGTGGATGTTTCAATACGTGTAAGAGATCCAAATAAAAGATTTACATAAGGATCGAACGAAAAATAAACTTTTTTCTTTGAGAATGCCGGAGTTTGAAAATACCTTGAATTCCTCAGTTGAAAATAGCCCTGTTTCCCGTATGAGAACAGGCTGCCTGCTGAGATTTTTGAATAAAGAATCTTCCAGTCGAATCCAACAGTTATATCACCGTAGAAGAAGTTGTCAAAGAGAGAGTCCACCATCGACTTTGAGAACTGGTAACGATAAAGACCTGCAGAGATATCAAACCAGGAATTGAATGTGTGGCTGTAGCTAAGTGACCCTATATAGAATGCAGGAAATTCATTCTGTCCGGGGAGGGCGACAGCTGATACAGATGCAAAAACAGCATCCCTGAAACCATATATCAGAGAGCCATATTCATACGACTGGTTTTGGGAAAGGGTCGATCCCAGATAGATCATATTGCTTCCATAACCTGCAGAGGTATAGAATGAATGCGGCGGGCTTTTTGCTGCATCCGCTTCCGTGTCTGTTATAGTATTTGTCGTGTCTGACTGGGAACTGACATTAAGCGGTATGCCTGCAGCAAATACAAGACATAACAAAGTAAATATTATCTTCGCTGAATTCATAATTATAAGTCATCCATATTACCTGCCGCCTATTCTGCGTGCTCCTCCGGGTTTGCCGACACCTTTCGGGATATTTGATCCGGATGGCCTTACGATGTTAGGCCGTGCCCCCCTTGATTTGCTCATATCCGGCCTTGCACTTCTTACCTGCTTGACAGCCTTGGTGTTTGAAGCTTTCTGATCATTAACCTGATTCTGATTTTTCAACTGGTTCTGTTCCTGTACCTGTTCCTGTTCCTTTATCTGATCCTGATTTGCATTATCAGATTCTGTCTGGTTTTGACGGACCTTTGTAGTATCAGTCTGGACAGAAGCCACTTGAGAAAAACAGATCATGTTGGTGAATGCCAGAAACAGTGTAAATAACAATATTCCGGGGAACCGGATCTTTATATTTTTAATTTTTCTCATATTTGCTTACCTTTAATATGAATTAGTTCATCTTCAATATGTTCAAACCTGCCTAAAATATTTTGAAACAAAAATAAGGATTAAACATGAAGAACAAATGAATAATGAATATTAAAATCCACTCAATCATGATAGTAACCTGTGTATATGTTCACGTTAAACCTGATGCAGTTCAGGAATTTATAGATGCTTCTACAGAGAATCATCATGGAGCTGTTAAAGAACCCGGCAATCTGAGATTTGACTTTGTTCAGCAGGCAGATGATCCGTGCCGGTTCATGCTCTATGAAGCCTACGAATCAGAAGAGGCTTCTGCTGCCCATAAAAACACCCCTCATTACCAGAAATGGAAAGAGGCGGTACAGGATATGATGGCAGAACCCAGGAACGGAGTGAAATATAATATCCTCCAGCCAAATGATAAAACAAAATGGCACAGCTATTCAAGTTTTCAAAGTTACCACTGATTCATTTCGGTACAGGAAAATTATCATCTCTTCCGGTAATTCTTAAACAGTATGGAAGAAACGTCATCCTGGTCACCGGCCGTAAATCGTTCATTAATTCAGTTTATGGTCAGGATCTACTGAATTCTTTTAGAAAAAACAGGATTAACCACCATCATATCATTATTTCAGGAGAGCCTTCTCCGGAAATCATTGATCAAAGTGTCAAAAATCTGGAGAAGCAACATATCGATGCAGTGATAGGAATCGGGGGAGGCAGTGTTCTTGATGCAGGAAAGGCAATCTCAGCCATGATGTACAAAGATGACTCAGTACTGGATTATCTGGAGGGAGTAGGAAATAAAGAACATCCGGGTACAAAGATCCCTTTTGTTGCAGTACCTACAACATCAGGCACGGGAAGCGAGGCAACAAAAAATGCTGTGATATCAAGGATAGGAGAAAAGGGCTTTAAAAAATCACTTCGGCACGATAACTTTGTACCTGATATCACAATTGTTGACCCCGAATTGACACTAAACTGTCCGCAGGAAATAACCGCCGCAAGTGGAATGGACTGTTTCACGCAACTTACCGAGTCATATCTTTCCGACAAATCGAATGAATATACTGATGCCCTGTCCATCGTCGGTCTTAAAGCCATCAAAACATCCTTAAAACCTGCATACTATAATGGCCGGGATATTGTTGCCAGGACAGGGATGTCATTCGCAGCTCTCACATCCGGTATTTGCCTGGCAAATGCAGGACTGGGGGTTGTTCACGGTTTCGCTTCTTCTATCGGAGGTCTGTATAATATTCCTCACGGAATTGTCTGCGGGACATTAATGGCAGCATCTAATGAATTAATTATTAAGAAATTAAGAAAAGGTTATGGCATTCCGGAAACCTTGAAAAAATATGCCCTTCTTGGTGAACTTTTCCTTGATGAGAAAGGGGAAAATGAGGATTATTATATTGATGGTTTTCTGGAGTACCTTCATCTTCTGACCGATGAGCTGAAATTACCCGGACTTAAGGCATACGGCATTAATAAAAATGACCTGGAGAAAATATGCCAGATCACCGATTGCAAGAATAATCCGGTGAAACTTGATACTTCCGATCTGATGGAGATCCTGTTAGAGCGATAGTAAATTTGAATTTGATAGAAATGAGCATTGCACTATTCAGGTTTTATGAAGAGTTGAATGATTTTCTGCCGAAGGAGAAGAAGAAAACATCTTTCCCCTGTACCTTCTCAGGGAATCCTTCCGTAAAAGATATGATAGAGTCGCTTGGTATACCTCATGTTGAAGTGGATTTGATACTTGTTAACGGAAATCCTGTCACCTTTAGCTATAAAGTTCACAATGAAGATAATATTTCTGTTTACCCTGTATTTGAAAGCCTTGACATAACAGGTGTAACTCACCTGAGGCAAAAGCCGCTCAGAGATATTAAATTTGTTCTGGATGAACATCTGGGAAAGTTAGCAAGATACCTGAGGTTATGTGGTTTTGATACTCTAATTAGCAAGGAATTCACAGATAATGAGATTGTCGGGATTTCAGTATCTGAAAAACGTATTATTCTGACACGCGACAAGCAACTTCTTAAAAACAGGCTGGTTACCCATGGCTGCTGGATCCGTTCGGTACATACAGATGAACAGATCATTGAAGTGTTCAGAAGATTTGATCTTAAAAATATGGTCAAACCTTTTTCAAGATGCCTTGAATGCAATTCCCTGCTGATCGATGTTTCAAAGGATGATATTCAGGACAGGCTTTTACCGGGTACAAGGAAATACTATGAAAACTTCAAAAAATGCCCCGGATGTGACAGAATATACTGGGAAGGATCACATTTTGAACGAATGAAAAAAATGTTAGGTAAATTAATCGAGATGCCTTTTTGACTATTAACATACAGAGGAGTTATGTATATTTACTGAAGTATATAACCTGTTGAACTTAAAACAAATAATTTAAAGGATATGAAAACCAAAACTCTCTCAGTTATTGTATTAACATTGTTGATGTTAAGTATTTCACAGTTTACTGCCGGGCAATTGCCAAAAGAAACCGAGGCTCAGAAGATCCAGCGGATGAAATGGTGGACAGAAGCACGGTTTGGCATGTTTATCCACTGGGGATTATATGCTCTTCCGGCCCGTCATGAATGGGTGAAGAACAGGGAAAGAATGACCAATGAACAGTACCAGAAGTATTTCGAATTGTTCGACCCCGACCTTTATAATCCAAAGGAATGGGCAAGAATGGCAAAAGATGCCGGGATGAAGTATGTTGTTCTTACGGCGAAGCACCATGAAGGTTTCTGTCTGTTTGATTCAAAATACACAGATTATAAATCGACCAACACTCCCTGTGGTAAAGACCTTATAAGGGAATATGTCGATGCCTTCAGGGCAGAAGGGCTGAAAGTCGGTTTTTATTATTCCCTTATCGACTGGCATCATCCCGATTATACTATCGACAGCAGACATCCGCAGAGACAGGAGTCAGATACAGCCTATGAAAGGCTTAACAGAGGAAAGGATATGAACAGGTATCGGGAGTATATGAAGAACCAGGTGAGAGAACTGCTTACCAATTATGGGGAGATAAGCATTATCTGGTTTGATTACTCATTTCCCGGCAAGAACGGTAAGGGGCGCGAAGACTGGGACTCTGAAAACCTTCTAAAACTTGCCCGTTCGCTTCAACCAGGCATCATTGTCGACGACAGGCTTGATCTTAAAGATGTGGAAGGTGGATGGGATTTCACCACACCGGAGCAGTATAAAGTTGAAATATGG
>CAZKWD010000105.1:5269-7304 GCA_964556175.1 uncultured Rikenellaceae bacterium | reverse complement strand
CAGCAGAGAGCTGCAGCATCCGATGTAGTTATAGCCACAGCTCAGATACCGGGGAAAAAAGCTCCGGTTCTTATTCTGAAGGAGACAATTTCCGCTATGAAACCCGGCTCAATTATCATAGACCTGGCTGCATCGACAGGCGGCAACTGTGAGCTAACGGAAAACGGTAAAACGTTGATTGTCAATGGTGTTACAATAATAGGCAAATCCGACTATCCCTCAGATATGCCCAGTGATGCCAGCAAAATGTTCGGATCCAATATTATTAACCTGCTGAAGATACTGATCGACAAAGAGGGTAATCTCATATTAAACATGGACGATGAAATAATCAACGGAACAATTGCAGTCCATGCCGGCGAGTATGTGAGCCAGCGGGTGAAACAATTACTTAATATCAAATAATCCTGATAATGGAAAGTATACTTGACTTTATTTTACAGCACAGAGAAGCAATATTCATTGTTATTCTCTCGATCTTTCTGGGTATTGAGGTTATTAGCCATGTCCCGGCAATACTTCATACTCCCCTGATGTCCGGCGCCAATGCAATTCATGGTGTGGTGATCATAGGAGCTATAATTGTAATGGGGCATGCAGAAACAACAGGATCAATGATCCTGGGCTTTCTTGCTGTGATCCTTGGAACGCTGAATGTCGTCGGCGGATTTGTTGTCACCGACAGGATGCTGGAAATGTTTAAAAAGAAAAAGTAGTCAATACAATAAAAGAAAGATCAGTTAATGAGCGATATATCTCAATTCTTTTATGGTATCTCAGTGCTTGAGATAACTTATATTGTAGCTTCAGTACTTTTTATTATCGGGTTGAAGATGTTAAGTCATCCCCTTACAGCCAGAAGAGGTAATAGTCTGGCTGCTTTCGGTATGGGCTTCGCTATCGTTGCTACTATTCTGTTTCACGAGAAGGACGGTGAGCCTATCGGCAACATACCATGGATCATTGCTGCAATTGTGATTGGAACGGCAATAGGGTGGATAATAGCGAAGAAAGTCAAAATGACAGCCATGCCCCAGCTTGTATCATTCTTCAACGGGATGGGAGGCGCTGCGGCAGCACTCATCTCGATGATGGAGTTTCCGCATGTAAGTCCGGAACTTATTGCCAGAAGCGGTATGGCCAATGGTCATGTGCTGGCTATCCTCCTTGGACTCATGATCGGGACCGTTTCATGGGCAGGAAGTATGATCGCATACGGCAAGCTCGACGGATGGATAGGCGATCTGAGGGTAAAAGCCATGAGATATGTGAATCTCACCATTTTAGCTGTGTTGATAGGTTTCATTGTATTTATAATGACACGCGATGTTCAGTCAAGTTCCGAGCTAACTCCATTTATATATATAATGTTTGCTGTAGCAGTAGTCTACGGTGTTCTTTTTGTAATGCCTATAGGCGGTGCTGATATGCCTGTTGTGATATCACTTCTGAACTCCTTCACAGGTGTGGCTGCAGCAATGGGAGGCTTTCTGTACAATAACCAGGCAATGCTAACCGGAGGAATCCTTGTCGGTTCTGCCGGTACCATACTTACTGTATTAATGTGCCGGGCCATGAACAGATCGCTGCTGAACGTGATTGTAGGTGTATTTGGAGGGGGTGGACAGGCAGCTGATTCGGAAGGGGGTACTGTTAAGGAAATAACACTGTCAGACGCCGCCGTACTTCTCAGCTACTCAAAAAAGGTTGTGATTGTACCGGGTTATGGACTGGCAGTAGCACAGGCTCAGCATATATGTCATGAGCTCGACAAGCTTCTCGATGAAAAAGGGGTAGAGGTGAAATATGCAATTCATCCTGTGGCGGGCCGTATGCCGGGCCACATGAATGTGCTGCTTGCAGAGGCCGATGTTCCTTATGAACAGCTTATTGAAAGCGATGAGATCAATCCTGATCTGCCAAATACAGATGTACTTGTTGTTATCGGCGCAAATGACGTTGTTAATCCTGCTGCAGAGGATGATCCTTCAAGTCCTATTTACGGTATGCCGATTGTTAAAGCACGTGATGCGAA
>CAZKWD010000105.1:3672-5169 GCA_964556175.1 uncultured Rikenellaceae bacterium | reverse complement strand
AGGGCTCCGGATTTAAACATATGAGACCCGGACCTGTTCCGGAAGATAGCTATATTGACTGGCTTGTCCGGAATACAGGGGAGGGGAGCAGGATAGCTTTCGACAACAGAATCTTATCAATAAGTCACTACAGGAGGCTTGAAACCAGACTGTTGAGCAAAAGAGTGATTTTAAAAGCTGACTATGAATTGATAAGTGAAATATGGTCCAGCCGCCCTCCATTGCCCTTAACGCCTGCTTTTGATCATCCGGTAGAATTTTCAGGCAAGGAGCGATCGGTGAAGATCACAGAAGTAAGAGAACAGATGAGAAGCCTGAAGATAAATTACCACCTGCTTACTTCGGTTGATGATATAATGTGGCTGCTTAATATCAGAGGCAGTGATGTGCCATTTACACCTTTGTTGTTATCCTTCGCAATAATAGGCGAAGAACAGATACTGCTCTTTACAGGAGAAAACAGGATAACCGGGAAGCTGGCACGGGAATTTGAAAAACCGGGAATAGTCATTTTACCTTATGAGGAGGTTGCCGGCATCTTATCATCCCTTCCCGCAGGCTCCTCTTTGCTCATTTCACCACGTACAACATCTGCTGCCCTCTATTTTTCCATTCCGGAGAGTGTGAAGATCTTTGAGGATATAAGCATGCCTTCACGGATGAAGGCGGTTAAAAACAGGGTAGAGATTGAGAATATAGGCAGGGTGATGATAAAGGATGGTGTTGCCCTCACAAAATTCTTTTTCTGGATAGAACACAACTTAGGTCAGATAACAATGAGCGAGCTTTCCCTGGCCGGAAGATTGTTGAAGTTAAGATCACAAAACGAAGATTTCCTGGGACCCTCATTTGCTCCGATTATAGCTTTCAATCAACATGCAGCACTACCGCATTATTCTGCAAATACGGAAACAGATACTGTTATTGAGGAAAATGGCATCCTGCTCGTCGATTCCGGTGGTCAGTATTACGGTGGCACAACTGATATAACCCGGACAATATCTATAGGGATCCCTTCTCTTCAGCAAAAAACGGATTTCACGCTTATACTTAAAGGACACATAAACCTGGCACTTGCCAAATTCCCATTTGGAACCAGGGGATACCAGCTTGATATGCTGGCGAGAAAATATCTCTGGGAACAGGGATTAAACTATGGACATGGAACAGGACATGGGGTAGGGTACTGCCTGAATGTTCATGAAGGTCCCCAGAATATAAGCCCTTCCGGAAACAAAATCCTTATTGAGGCAGGAATGCTTATCTCAAATGAACCGGCATTATACCGCGAAGGCGAATACGGACTCAGAACCGAGAATCTCATCCTCTGCTATGAGGATGAGGAAACTGACTTCGGGCAGTTCCTGCGATTTGATACAGTCTCTTTATGTTATATAGATAAATCATTGATATACAAATCATTACTTGAACAGAAAGAGATAAATTGGCTCAATTCCTATCACGCTGAGGTCTATGAAAAGTTAAGTCCTCATATGA
>CAZKWD010000105.1:0-3572 GCA_964556175.1 uncultured Rikenellaceae bacterium | reverse complement strand
TACCGGGAATTCAGTGATCCTCAGTTTTGCACAACCGTATGGCACAAGCTCAATGATTTCAGGTGTGCCTTCAGGATTTATTGGATTTAAAGGCGGGATATCTGCTGAATTATCTTTCATTGTCCATCCGGGAACCTTCATTCCTCTTGCTGTAATAATAACCGCAGCATCTTCAGTCCGGGGAACATATTTACCCGAATCGGCATTCCAGATCATATCTCCCCTGTCGGCAAAGGGGTAAATTGTTAAGGAGTTTTCAGTAATCTTAAATCCTCTTTGCTGTTTTATGGGATCAATCATTAAGCCATAGTTCCAGGGACTCATTGGATAGATCTCCCAGTCAACGCTGCCTTGATAACCAAAGTTATCATAGTTTATCCTGACGCTTTTGTATTCCTTCTCAATTCTCAATGAAAAATAGAGGGGTCCTCGAAGCAATGACATTGCGCCATTATACCTTTTTTCGGTTCTGATTCTCATGGGGATCGCCATGAGAATAACATCACCATCATCCCATTTCTCGTTTAGTTTTAGAGTTGAGCCTGTTTTTCCGGTTACGGATTTGCCTTTGAAATTTACTGTGACAGAATCTGCCCAGCCCGGAATCCTGAGGTAAAGGGGGAACCTTACGGAACTGCCTGTATTGATCTTGAATTTTATATCGCCTTTAAACGGGTAATCTGTTTCCTCGAGGATTGTGACTTCAGTGCCATTGCCTACTTTTGCTTTTACCACTGACGGGCCGTATGCTGCAGTAATCAGTCCATTGTCATTTGTTGCCATCCAGAGGTTCTGTGTAAATTTAGGCCACCCCTGGTGCATGTTTGCCAGGCAGCACGCGAAATTTGGCATCAATCCATAGATGTTGGAATAATCCCCGTTTGTACTCCAGTTCCTTTTCTCACCCGTCACAAGTACCTGGTTTGACTGCTGGTCATACTGATGCGCCCACATATCAGGAGTTGTTGTTCCAGGTAGTGCATTGAATGTCAGTAACTCCAGTCTATCAGCAAGAGAGTTGTCTCCGAATATTGTAAAAAGCTCCCCAAGCGAAAACATATATTCAACCACTGCACATAATTCTGTGCCACGGTCGGGGCTTTTTCCGGAGAGGTGTTCATCTCCTGAGAATCTACCCCCTGCCTGTCCATGGTTGAGGTCATATTTTTTAATTCCGGCAAAGACAGCATTTTTAAATCTCTCATCAGCTGATTGCTGAAACCATAATCCGGGATATTTAATTGCCATTGCGTTATTTACAACATGGGCAGTTAATCCCTCGGGACCCCAGTTCAGCGGGATTTTCTTGTCTGCTGAGGCAGCTGAATCCCATGGAAATTCTTCATAATATGCAGTCCAGTCTGAACTGTTTTGATGTATCGACTTAATAGTTTCAAGGATCCATGGTTCGCCTGTCTGCCGGTATAACCAGTACCCTGTTACTGCATTTTCCATTGCCCTGACTCCCCGCCACTCCTTATCGGGCCAGTCGGGAGGAGTATCATGCAGGTACCTGAAATATTTTTCAAGAACCTCCATTGCCCTCATATCACCGGTTGCTTCATAGTATTGCATCAGAACCTTATTGGCTACTGCAAGGGGCCAGCGGTCTTTGTTTTTTGCCGGACCATACCATCCGGTGTCGCTTGAGCTCGACAGGATCGGTTCAATCCATGCTTTCACTTTGTTTTTAAGGGATTCATCATCAAGCAGATAAGCAAGAGGGACAAGTCCGTCAAGAAAATAAGGGCCTCGTTCCCATGCTTCACCATCGCCTCCACGCCATGAGGAGTTGACAAGGTCAGGCCAGAAATCATCGATATTTCCTGTTAGTCCTGCGGCCTGGGCTTCAAGCTGCGATTTCAGCCAGCCTTCCGGCTTAATTGAACCAAGAGGCAGTTTTATATATGCATTTTGCGATAATGGCACAGGATTTCCTTTATAGTTCATATTTTCTTTTTTGTTTATACATCCTGCAGTAAGGATGATAATTATTGAAATGAGTGTTATTACTATTTTTTTCATGATTTAAAGATGAAGTCTCACTTAATATTTATTAGTTTTTAAAACTCATTTAATTGTAGTACGGGGTTAATGCTTTGTTTAATATCAGCACATTCGATTACCTGCAGCATATCGAACCAAGCAATCCCTGCAGAGGGCATTTGAAGGATAATATTGGCTTTCGACAGCTGATCATCAAAATAGGGAATTGTGATAATTGTCACAAATTCCTCCCACTCGTCACTCATTTTAAACCTCTTGTTCCCATATCCACCCAGTGAAAGCTCAAAATACTGAGGCTTCTTAATATCACTGGCAGGGAATCTCTGCTCCGGATCAGCTTTTGTCCTTATTGAGACAAGATATTTTTGTCCCGGCGTTACCGGTATCGGGTAAAATCTGAGTTTTATGCTGCCATTATCTGTTGGTGTGACAATCTTGATTGAATGATTTCCTTCAACGTGTTCCCGTGAATCGAGAAAATATGTTGCCCCCCTGTCGCCACCGTTACGGGCATAGCATGAAGCCGGCACACCGGGGCTTGAGATATCCTCAAATCCCGGATCTGGCAACAGGTTGTCCGGAAAAGGTTTCAGGGAATTCATACGTGGCTCCATTTTTATCAGATAGGCCTGTGAACCAAAAGGGGAAAGCTGGTCGGTAAAATATCCGGAAGTGACTGATATTGAACGGTTTTCAAACAGGACACTGGCTTTGCCTGAGATTTTTCCTGAAATTATTAATTGAACCTTCTGTGGTGAATTTGTTTTATTCACTGCCATAATCAAAAGTTCTCCTCCATGTACTGCTGAAGTGACCAGAATATTACTTGAACCTGACCTGACAGGTATTGTCTCTTCATCCGACAGAAGCCAGGGAGTCAATTCCGCAATTTCAGAGGCCATGCGGCCGCATTCACTCCACGTGGCTGTTGATTTTGGAAAGAAATTAAGCCCCTGTCTTATAAAGTATTGTATACCTCTGGCTCCTTTTATTATTGCCTGGTAAGTCATTGACCTTATCTCCTGAAGTGTAGGTTCGCGTTTCCATATTTCTCCACCACCGAATGCCTGCGGGACCATCCAAACCGGTTTCCGGCCGCTGAATTCTTTGACTAGCTGACCTGCAACATTTCCGAATAATGTTACCGGGAGATCGGGAACAGGATATGAATCGGCCATAACAATGTCAAGGGCATTTGAATATTGTTTTGCTGACGCGTGTGGTGCCATGAAAACGATAGTAACCGGGTGCCATGGATCATATTCCTTTATTATCTTATAGATAGTTTCCAGCGCGTCAGGGGAGACACCATGTCCGTTCGGTTCATCGGCAATATACCATGCAAGCAAAGCCGGATGGTCGCGGAATGTCATTATCTCATTTATCAGCAATTCTTTTTTCTGATCCTCACCGGGACCATTAACGTTTGAACCTACTCCACCTCCTACTGAAACGGATAAAAGGTTATAATTCACCTTCATATTCAATTGTGCGCAACGATCCATGTATGTTTTTCTTTCATTCAACGTCTCCGGCACTATTCTCTGATAAGGTGAAATGAGATT
>CAZKWD010000104.1:0-7562 GCA_964556175.1 uncultured Rikenellaceae bacterium | reverse complement strand
GCAGGGGAGCCTCAAGCAGGTTAATGGTCATATACTGCGTATCGGCAAACTTACGGATCAGGTTGCGTTTGATAAATGTCTTTATCTGCTCCGATTTGCCCGGCACCCTGTATTTACCCGGTGTAACATGTATCTTTTCAGGTTCTTCTCCCGCTACAGGCATCATCTTTTTCCTGTATTTCTCGTACCATTCTTTAGGGCTTACCTGCCTTTCCTTTCCCGGATAGCCGGCATTGTCAATACTTTTGACCTCGATAATCTCAAGTATATTATCTGTCTCTATATTTCCACAGTTCGGGCATTCGCTTTCTGCAGCATTTGCCTGCGATGTTTCGGTTTTAAAATAGACCAGGGCTTCCACGGGGTCACCGTCATATATCATGTATCCACTCTTATCCAGGATCCAGAGCCGGTCAAACATCTTAAGAACATCTGAAGAGGGCTGGTGAATAATTGTAAATACGAGCTTTCCTCTCAGTGACTGGTTTTTAATCAGATTCATCACCTTTTCCGAGTCGAACGAGGATAATCCCGATGTGGGTTCATCAATAAACAGTACTACAGGTTCGCGCATAAGCTCCAGCCCTATATTGAGTCGTTTTCGCTGACCTCCGCTCACCTTCTTGTTCAGGATATCTCCGACCTGAAGATCCTTAATCTCAATCAGATCCAGATCGGTCAACAATTTATCCACGGTGCTGTTAAGCTGCTCCTCGGTATAATCTCCAAAACTGAGCCGGGCATTGAAATAGAGATTCTGATAAACAGTCAGCTCTTCAATAAGCATATCATCCTGCGGAACATAACCTATCAGCCCCTTAATTTCTTCAGCACCGGAATGGATGTTATAACCATTTATATATATATCTCCGCTTGTTGGTTTAATCTTTCCATGCAGGATATTTAGCATTGTGGTTTTACCAACACCGCTTCCTCCCATAATACCGATAAGGTTACCTGATTCAACTCTGAAATTCATTTTCTGAACACCATTATCAGAGTTCTTAAACTGGTACTCGATATTATGACCTTCAAAAATTATCTTTTCGGAGAATTTTCCTGAAACGAATTTCTTGTAGATCTTTGAATAGTAAATAGGTTCAATCCCCTGTCCTTTTATATTTACACCTTTTTCGAGTAAATAGGGCCGGTAGGCTATAATATCCCTGCCTTTGAAATAGAGCGCCAGCGAACCATCATAAGTCAGAAGCAAAGTGCCCGTGCTTTCAATATGAACAATAACAAGATGCCCCCTGAAGCCTTTGATCCTGATATGACGCCATTTATCATAATTTTTATAGATGCCTGCGGCTGAATATTCTGGCTTATCGCTCTCAATAATAAGAACACATTCAGGAGATATTTCATCGAATGTTCTGCCTATCATAAAAGCAGAAGCATTGTCATATTCTTTTTTTGATATATTAAATGTTCTGGCAACGATGTCGATGATGGTTTTTTCCTGTTCTGTTATCATTCCATCCTCAAAGGCGAATTCTATCAGCTGAAGAAATACAATCATCCTCTCCTCCAGAAAGAGTCCCTTTTTTATCTGCCTGCAAATGTTAGTGATCTGGAACGATATCAGAGAATCTTCATCTGCCAGTTCTGTCTTGTCAACGCTTTTCAGTTCATTGGAATAAAATTCGAGATTGTTTTCGAAAAGGGCGAAATACTCCTCTTCAAGTTCCCTGTTAAGGTATCTCCGGAGATAGCTGCGAAGGATTTTTTTGCCCCGTGATGTTATTCCTGCAGGATTAACTGTCGAGACAATCGCAAAAATATGGATCAATGCCAGTAATACTGATTCCCTCATGAAAACATCAACTAAAAAAAAGACCGCAAAGTCAAATTCTTTGCGGCCAGAGACTCATTTCTTATTTATTGTACAATCAGGCTTCTCACTTCTTCCATTGCCTTTGTTATATCCATAATATCCTTCTGGGTAAGGCTTGTGTCAAGTCCTTCATATACCTTCTTTATAGGATCCAGTTTTTTGACAAACTCACTCACAATAGGATCATCCTCGTATGGTTTGGTGATTTCGAGATAAAGTTCGAACGAATTCTTCTGTTCAAGAAGGTTTTTTGATATCCCTGCAACCTGGTATGCGGCTGCTGAAACATGTGTTGTAAGGTACATTCCTTCAACCCAGGCACCACCAACAACCAGAAGAGCCAGAGGCTGCTGGTTATTATCGCTCAGATAGGTATAGGTGGCGTCGAATGCTTCTGTAAGAACCTCCACAAGCCTGTCCTTGTAATCATAATTCTGCTTTATCCTGTCATATAGTGTCTCATCATAGATCTGTGACATATTAAGCTCAGCAGCAAGAGACTGGATGGCAGTCAGGTAATTAATAATCTCCTGTTGCATATTATATAATGTTGCATAGCTGAGATCAGCGCCAAATACCCCCATGTTTATAGCCCTGGCTGTGCTTTTGAAGTACTTCTTGGTATTTTCAACAGGATTGGAAATGCCAAATATGTAACCAACATCAAGGTCGGAAAGCATTTTAATAACCTCAGCCGATGAAGGAAGAGGATACACATTGGATTCTATTTCATTTTCAATTGTTTTTACCTGATCAAGTTCAACCTTTTTCTGCTCTTGATTTTTCCCTGATTTACAAGATGTAACACCTGCCAGGCTTAATATAACAACCGGAAGTATAAACACTGCTAT
This sequence comes from uncultured Rikenellaceae bacterium, assembly GCA_964556175.1. Classification (GTDB taxonomy): domain Bacteria; phylum Bacteroidota; class Bacteroidia; order Bacteroidales; family VadinHA17; genus LD21. The sequence continues at coordinate 4,874 of CAZKWD010000104.1, read as the reverse complement.
AAACCTTTTCATAAAATTCTTTTTTAATTAATGACTATATCAAAAATCGCCCATAAAAGTAATAAAAATATTAAATAAACCCCTACAAGATTTCTAAATTGAATTTTATATCAGCACAATTTTATACATGTTTGATACACCTGTTAAAAGAGTACTGTCATTATCTCCCTCCGCCATTTATAAATGTTTTTCTTTATCTTTGACCCTCTGAAATCAGATCCTGTCAGGTTAAGCAGTAAACCTGTTTTCCTGAAAAAAATAAATAGCCGGATGAATGAGAAGATGCATGTAAGGTTGGTGCTGGAAGACGGAATGGTGTACCACGGCCGATCCTTCGGAGCACCGGTTCCATCGGCAGGAGAAGTAGTGTTCAATACTGCAATGACTGGCTATCCTGAAAGTCTTACCGACCCATCATACCGCGGACAGATCCTTTGCCTGACATACCCCCTTGTTGGAAATTACGGGGCACCGGGAAAAAGTGAGGAGAATGATCTTTTTAGATTTTATGAGTCTTCATCAATACATATATCAGGTTTAATTGTATCTGATTATTCTTTTGAATACAGCCATTGGAATGCATCAGAAAGCCTTCATGAGTGGCTCCTCAGAAACAACATCCCCGGAGTATCCGGAATAGATACCAGAGCTCTCACAAAAAGAATCCGGGAAGAGGGAGCAATGCTTGGTAAAATTGAGCCTGAAGGAACAGAGATACAATTCTTTGATCCTAATAAAGTAAACCTGGTAGCTGAAGTGAGTACACATGAAAAGAAAATCTATGGATCAGGAAAATACAGGATACTCCTTGTAGATTGCGGAGTTAAATATAACATAATCAGGAACCTGCTAAAACGGGATACAACAATAATCAGAGTTCCCTGGGATTATGATTACCACAACGAGGAGTACGACGGGCTTTTCCTGTCAAACGGGCCGGGTGATCCTAAAATGTGTACCACTACAATAGAAAATATCAGAAGATCATTTGAAAAAGATACCCCTGTCTTTGGAATCTGTCTCGGGAACCAGCTGATGGCTCTTGCTTCAGGTGCTGACACTTATAAGCTTAAATATGGACATAGAAGTCATAACCAGCCTGTGATCAAAATCGGGACCAACAAGGCATACATCACATCACAGAACCACGGATACGCTGTTGACAACAATACGCTGCACAAGGACTGGGATCCGCTTTTCATCAATATTAACGATAAGACCAATGAGGGAATGCAACATAAAACCAAGCTTTTCTTTTCCACTCAATTTCATCCTGAGGCTTCCGGTGGACCTACGGATACGGATTATCTTTTCGATGTTTTTATAGAGAATATCAGGAAATCAAAGGAATCCCGGTAATGATTTTTATGTACTTACCCCCTTGTGCTCCCCCTCTCTAGAGGTTATTTTACATGTTCCATCATTTTTTCTGCGAATTCAGCAGCACTTTTATTCCTGAAACACTTCAATCTATCATTAAAGATCTGAGCAATCTCGCTGTTACAAAGATTCCCGATACTACCCTCATGGACGTAGTCTGAAATCTTTGTTTTCGAGAATGATGAGTTTTTAACCATTTCCGAAACCGCTTTATATGCATCACGGAAAGGGACCCCCTCCTTTACAAGACGGTTAACCTCTTCGGTGCTGAAAATCGTGTTGTATAAAGGATTTTCCGTAATATTCTTCCTTACCTGTATATTTTTCAGCATTAAAAGCATTATTTCAATAGATTCCTTTATTTCAGAGAATGAATCGAAGATAAGCTGCTTAAGAAGCTGAAGATCACGATTATATCCCGATTGCAGGTTTGAAGTTAAAATAGCAACCTGCCCTGGCAGTGTCTGAATTATATTTGATCGTCCCCTTATGATCTCGAATACATCAGGGTTTCTCTTTTGAGGCATGATGCTTGAACCTGTAACATATTCATCGGGAAAATCAATGAATCTGAATTCAGAGCTCATATAAAGACAAATGTCCATTGAGAAACGTGACAGCGTCTGTGCCAGTGAAGCAAGAGCTGAAGCAACTGCCATCTCCACCTTTCCCCTGCTCAGGCTTGCATAGGCTGAATTATAGAGTAAATCATCAAATTCCAGCAGTTCTGATGTCAGCTTCCTGTTAAGAGGGAGGGTTGTACCGAAACCGGCTGCTGTTCCAAGCGGACTCCTGTTGTTCAGGACTCTGGCTTCACAAAGCAGGAGTATATCATCAGCCAGGCATTCTCCATAAGCTCCGAACCACAACCCGAATGACGAAAGCATTGCAGGCTGCATATGTGTATAACCGGGCAGGAGAACCTCTTTATATTGTTCGCTCAGCTCCTGAAGCCTTTTAAAGAGTCTTGCAACGAGAACGGAAAGATTATCAATTTCCTCACGGGTAAATAGCCTGATATCGACAAGAACCTGGTCATTTCTTGATCTGCCGGTATGTATCTTCTTGCCCGTTGTTCCGAGAATTGATGCCATCTCCTTTTCAATCTGGGAATGAATGTCTTCCATATCATCCTCTATTACAAGAGTTCCCTGCTCATCGCATTTAAGAAGTGAGTGAAGAGCCTTCAATAGATCATTTTTTTCCTCGTTAACTATCAATCCGACGTCATATAACATTATTACATGAGCCATTGATCCGATAATATCCCACTTTGTAAGATGAAGATCGGTCTTTCTGTCTTTTCCTGCAGTGAAGTCAATTATTGCAGGTTCGGGATTTATCCCCTTTTCCCAGAGTTTCATGTCTTGTCGATTAAAATAGTTATATACTAAAGATTTGTCGGATAATTCTTTGACTGTCTTTGTTCAACTATTGCCCTGTGGGCCATTAATCTTATTGCATTTATCTTTATAAACCCTTTGCTGTCAGTCTGGTCAAAACCACCCTCAATATCCATGCTTGACAGCTTTTCATTATACAGTGATGATGGTGATTCACGTCCCTCTATAATCACATTCCCTTTATAAAGGCATAAATGAACGCTGCCATCAATAAGTTCCTGGCTCTTTTTGATTGCCGCCATGAGGAAATCCATTTCAGGACTGAACCAGAATCCGTTGTAGATGATCTCGGCAAACTTCGGAGTAAGCATATTAACAAGCCTCATCACCTCCCTGTCCATGGCGATTCCTTCAATATCCTTATGAGCTATATGCAGAACTGTTGCAGCAGGAGTTTCATAGACTCCTCTGGATTTAATACCGACAAACCTGTTTTCAACCATGTCGAGAAGGCCGATGCCGTTTTTGCCCGCAATTTCATTCAAGTATACATACATTTCGTACGTATCTTCTTTTACTGTACCATCATCCTTGTTTATAACCTTCACCGGGAGTCCGTCTTTAAACTGAATAACGATTTTTGTTTCTTTATCCGGGGCATCCTGTGGCAATACCATTTTTTCAAGCATATCCTTGTTTATTGAGAACATAGGATCTTCGAGGACACCTGCTTCATGGCTTATATGCATTAAATTATCGTCTTCGCTGTAAGGTTTATCTACACTTGCCTTTACAGGTATTTTATTTTCTCCGGCATATTTCAGAAGATCTGTCCTGCCTTTGAATGCAGCCAGGAATTCTCTGTCTTTCCACGGTGAGATCACTTTCACTCCCGGCATGAGGGCATAATAACAGAGTTCAAACCTGACCTGGTCGTTTCCTTTTCCGGTTGCTCCATGAGCTACTGCATTTGCTCCCTCCTGCCTTGCCACTTCAATCTGCTTCTTTGCTATAAGGGGTCTGGCCAGCGCCGTACCCAGCAGATACCTGTCCTCATATATCGCATTTGCCATTATTGCCTTTAAAACATAATTCTCTACAAATTCTCTTTTGAGGTCTGAAATAATCACTTTTGAGGCTCCAAGCATTAATGCTTTCTTTTCGCACTCCTCAAAGTTCTCTTTTTGCCCCACATCAGCCACGAATGCAATTACATCATAACCCTTATCTATCAGCCATTTGAGTATAACCGATGTATCCAGTCCTCCACTGTATGCCAGTACTACTTTTTCCTTCATGTTTAAAATAATTTATTATCAATTATAGATTAGTCACTACTATATTTCATCTTCTGCGAAATTATTTTTCCCTGATTTTACCGTGCAAACCCGGAATTATTACTTCAAGACAAGTGTGTATCTGGGAAATTGTTATCCCGTCACGGGGAATTACCAGGATTGTGTCATCGCCGGCAATTGTACCGGCAACCTCATATCTTGAGGCACTATCAATGTAATATGCCGTGCTGTTTGCATTTCCCGGCAGGGTTTTTATTACCAGAAGACCCCGGGCATCTACAAGATCGAGGATAACCGGTAAAAGCTGCTGTTTACCCTGAATCAGAGCCGGATTTTTACCGTATTCCGGCAGAGAATAGATATAACCTCCCCTGCCGTCAGATATCCTTCCTGCTCCCAGTTGCTTCAAGTCGCGTGAAAGAGTAGCCTGTGTACAAGCTATGCCTTTACCCACCAGCCTCTTTAACAATACCTCCTGGGATGTTATGTTTCCTTCAGCTATTATTTTTTCAATTGCCAGTAACCTTTTTGCCTTTTGCATGTTTATGCATTTTTTCTGCAAATATATTCATTTTATTATTATAAAACTCATTGATATAAAAATTGTGTTATTTTTGGTTTTCAAATCTCATAGATGGATACTGATTTAAAAACGGTATTAATCCTGGGTTCCGGGGCTCTTAAAATAGGCGAAGCCGGCGAGTTTGATTATTCTGGTTCCCAGGCGCTTAAGGCATTAAGGGAGGAGGGTATCAGGACTATACTGATAAATCCAAACATTGCAACCGTACAGACATCCGAAGAGCTTGCAGACAAGATAGAGTATACGCTTCAGAGTAAATTTGAAAAAGAG
>CAZKWD010000103.1:0-7641 GCA_964556175.1 uncultured Rikenellaceae bacterium | reverse complement strand
AGTAATTTATCAGGATTGCTTACACCTTTCTTTCTGATTTCGGCACGCAGCAGATCAACAAAATTCAGGTAATCCTGGAGATGCATTGTTGTCTGGGAAAAAAGACTGATTGGCCTGGTGGTATCTATTTGACCCAGATCATCCGGACCTGTGATAAGTATACCTTCGTTTTCTGTGTGTCCCAATAATCCTGCTACTTCAGCATGACCCTTTTTCCCGAATATTACAACTTGTCCTCCGGTTTCTTTTGCTTCGAGCCATGCCTTCCTTATCCTTGACTGCAGTTTTTTAACAATGGGACAGGTTGCCTCTATAATTGTAATATTGTTTTTTTCGGCTGTCAGATAGGTTTCCGGAGGTTCACCATGAGCTCTTATCAGGACTTTGCAATTACTAAGCTTTCTGAACTGCTCCTGGTCAATTGTTACCAAGCCGAGTTCAGACAAACGTTCCACCTCTTTGTCATTATGCACAATAGGACCAAGGGCATAGACCTTTTCTCCTTTAAAAAGGGCTTTTTCTGCCACCTCCACAGCATTTTGTACTCCGAAACAGAAACCTGATCTTTTATCAATCTCTGCTGTCATTTATTATCTTCTCAATAATCTGCATCACCCATTTCATCTGCTCTTCGACAGTCATTTTACTGTTATCAAGCAAAATGGCATCGTCAGCTCGTCTTAAAGGGCTGATATCCCTGTTCTCATCCGTTATGTCACGTGCAATAATATTGTTAAGAACCTCATCAAATGGAACATTCATACTCTTTGCTTTCATTTCATCATATCTTCTTCGGGCTCTTATTTCCACAGAAGCTGTCATAAATATTTTAAGATCGGCATCAGGAAAAACTACAGTTCCAATATCCCTTCCATCCATTACGATCCCTTTATATACACCTATTTGTCTCTGCAATTCCACCATACATGAGCGTACTTCCTGTATCATGCTTATTCTGCTTACATGTGCTGAAACCTCTATACCCCTTATCTCTTTCTCAACATCTTCGGAATTCAGAAAAGTCTCATATTCACCCTTATCAGGATTATAGACGAATTCAATATGCATATTTTTCAGCTCTTCCCGGATCCCTTCCAGGTCCAATAATCCTTTTCCAACAAAATTTCTTCTAAGGCAATAAAGAGTAACTGCCCGGTACATTGCCCCGCTGTCTATATAAATATAGTTGAGTTCTTCTGCTATTGCTTTGGCAAAGGTACTTTTCCCGCAGGATGAGTATCCGTCGATGGCTATGATCAGTTTTTTAATCATAAGATATTAAAGTTACAGATTACTGCTATAATTTCAAAACTGCTACTTCCTGATCCTGTTATAGATTTTATCGGGTTTGATTATAATGGAGACATGATTTGATGAACCTGCCAGGTGATACGTAGCTCTTCCGAATTCAATATTCATAAAGGAAGTATTGATACCGAATCCCCAGGAAAATCCTGCCAGAGAAATTTTAGACTCAGTTAGCAGTTCACGTCTTCTCTGGTAGTTGAATCCACCGCTTAAATAAAAATTTTTATGGGGGATCAGCTCTGCACCCACGACAACATGGCGCATCATATTCTCAAAGAATTCTGAGCCAAGGAGAAAATGAGCATTCGTCGATATTGTATCAATATACTGAAAGGTAAGATCATATTTTTCAAGATGTCTCAGAGTAAGTGAAAAGCGTAATGGAGCATATGCCAACTTTTGTGATACACCTGCCTGTATTTCAAAAGGCAGTTTCTGTCGTTCTTCCCCCGCATATCTGGTAACCTGAAGCCCGGCATTCTTTAATAGGAAACCGGCAGAAAAAAGACCGGACCGGTTTCTGTAAACGGCTCCTATGTCAAATGCAAATCCGAATGATGTATAGTTTTCAAGATGAGATAATACCGGTTTAAAATTAATCCCGAAGGAGAACAGTGTATCAATCTCCCGGGAATAGATCATTGACATGGCATATTCTGATGCTTTGAAAGAACCTGTGATGATCCCTGAAGCATCTGCTGCAATGAACGAACCATAATTCAGATAGGTCACTCCTGCAGCAAAATTACCGGTACCGGGAAATGATCTTGAGTACATGGCAAGACCATAGTTTACCCCTGCAAAATAATTGACATAATTTAAAGCAATGCTATTATTCATATTTGCCTGCAGCAGGGCCGGGTTATGGTATGCAACATTAAGATTGTCAGTATTAAGCGACACGTTTGTGCCTCCAAGCGATGAGATAAGACCTGAGTGAGTCAGGTTCAGGAATTCATATACATTATCACCTCCTGTCTGTGCTTTCAAAGCCGGAACAAGCATAATTGCCAGTAGGATATGTATGGTTTTTTTAATCATCGCGCCAATCAGATTCAAATATAGCAGGATTTTACATAAACGGACTCTTAACGCAAATTAGTATTAATGAGAAGGATATATGATGGAGCGATTAAGCGGTTTTGCCCGTCAGTGCAAGACCTTCATCAGCTTTTTTCTGACGACCGTTGATCTGTGACATGAAAAGGCCTGTAATGACAATTGCCATGCCTGCTATATTCTGTAATGTAAGCTTGTCACCAAGAATGAAGAATGAAAATACAGCAGTGAATATAGGGATGGAGTTTGTAAAAACATTTGCCCTCGATACTCCAATTTTTTGAATGGAATAAGCAAATAGAATAAAGGCTCCGCACGAAGCAAAAACCGATAGCTCTATAATGGGGATAAAACTTTTAGCCGCAAAAGGTGTATTAATGAACTGGCGCAGGTCGGTAAACAGGAAAACAGGAAGGAAAAGCGCCACTCCTATAATGTTCTGTACTGTTACAATGAATACCGGGCTGTAGGTTCCTACAAGCCTGTTCAGGGTGAGATTAAAACCAACTGCTGACAAAACAGCCAGGAGCAATAAAACTAATCCCTTGATGTTGAATGAGATAGCTCCATCCTTGTTGAGGATGAAAATTATCACCCCGATAAATGACAGGATAATACCTGCATAATTGATTATTCTAAGCTTCTCCCTGTAAAAAATCCAAGCACCCAGTGCTGCAATTACCGGTATTGTTGAAATGATAACAGATCCGACGGTAGCTGAAACATAAGTAAGCCCGAAACTTTCACCAAGGAAATAGAAAAATGGTTCGAACAGTGCCAGAACAAAGAAGTACTTTCTGTCAGCTTTCTTTATTTTCACGAAGCCCCCTGTAAGAAAAAGAAATATAGTGAGGAGCACCACAGCAATAACAAGTCTGATAAAGACAATTGTCAGAGGAAGATATGTTTCATTGGCAATTTTGAACCAGATAAAAGAAAACGACCAGAAGATCATTGCCAGAATGATAGCAAAATATGTTCTTAAGCTAGTCTTCAAAACATTTATCGGTTATTTATTGATTCCGGAGCCGCGAATTTATACTATATATTTATAATTCTTTAATAAACTATCCGGAAAGTCTGGTTAACGCGATTATTTCAAAGACATGAATATTTCGAACGAAATCTGATTTATTGTGATTTTAAACATACAATAGTCAGTAATTTAAACAGATAACTTAAATTGTTATTTCGAACATGTTTAAAAAATGAGATACTGGTGATTTGTAACTGAACCATATTTTGCTATATTTGCCGCCTCAGGTCAGCCTTACTGAACCTGTGATTTTTAAAAATGAATTGAATATTAATTAAATAACTTAACATCAGACCTGATGAAGATACTGGTATGCATTAGCAATGTGCCTGACACAACAACAAAGATCAAATTCAATGAGGGGGATACTTCCATTGACACGGCGGGTATTCAGTGGGTTATAAATCCATGGGATGAGCTGTCACTTACCCGTGCACTGGAGCTAAAGGATGATCCGTCAAGCGGGATTAAATCTGTTACTGTAGCCCATGTGGGTCCGGCAACATCCGAACCGACAATAAGAAAAGCGCTTGCTATTGGCGCTGATGATGCAATCAGGATAAATTCGGAATCATCAGACGCCTTTTATGTTGCCGCCCAGCTTGCTGAAGTTATTAAAAAAGAACAGTTTGATATAATCTTTTGCGGCATTGAATCAAGCGATTATAACGGCTCCCTTGTGGGAGGCATGATAGCCGAATTCCTCAATATACCATCTGTTTCGGCAGTTTCAGGCATTACAATCGAAAACAGTAATCCGATGATTACCAGGGAAATAGATGGAGGGAAAGAGGTTATATCAATATCAGTACCATTTGTGGCAATAGTCCAGAAGGGAATTGCCAAAGAACCCCGTATAGCTGCTATGAGAGGAATTATGATGGCAAGGACAAAACCTCTGAAGCTGTTTGAACCCCTTCCTTTTGAACCGCTCACAGAAATTGCCGTTTTAGAAAAACCACCTAAACGGGCAGCCTGTAAATTCATTGATGCAGAAAATCCCGGACAACTTATCGACGTGCTTCAAAATGAAGCAAAAATAATATGATCATAAATAATAAGTAATCCATTAAGAATAAGAATATGTCAGTATTAGTATATACAGAAAATTGGGATGGAAAATTCAAGAAACTCACCTTTGAACTTGTCTCTTATGCATCAGAGGTAGCAAAAATGATCAATACCTCTGCAACAGCTCTCTCAATAGGTAAAATTGATGAATCAGAACTAAAAAAACTTGGAGATTATGGAGCAGGAAAGATCATAAATATTGATAATGAATTACTTACAACACTCGACAGCCAGGCTTATTCATTTGTGATTTCTGATACTGCACTGAAAGAAAATGCATCGGTGATAGTAATCTCAAATAATAACACAGGAAAAGCGATAGCTCCCAGGTTATCGGTACGACTGAAAGCCGGAGTGGGATCAGGTATAAACAAACTGCCTCTTAAGACAAGTCCCTTCACTGTTCACAAAAAGACTTATTCAGGCAATGCATTTGCACACGTTATTATTAAATCCGATATTAAAATACTTACCCTTACCCAAAACTCGTTCGAGCTTATCAAGACTCCCAATAATGCATCAATTGAAAAGGCAGATGTTGCCATTGATAGTTCTCTCGTTAATACTAAAGTGAGGGATGTTATGAAGCAGGCCGGGAAGATATTACTGACGGATGCCGACATAGTAGTCTCCGGCGGAAGAGGAATGAAATCACCCGATAACTGGGCTTCCCTGGTTGAACTGGCTGAGGCCATGGGAGGAGCTACAGCATGCTCGCGTCCGGTTTCGGATGAAGGATGGCGGCCGCATGAAGAACATACGGGACAAACAGGAAAGATAATTGCACCAAACCTCTATATTGCAGTGGGGATATCAGGAGCTACACAGCACCTTGCCGGAGTAAGCGCCTCAAAATATATCGTAGCAATAAATAACGATAAAGATGCTCCAATCTTTGAAGCCGCACAATACGGTATAGTCGGTGATGCAATGAAAATTCTGCCTAAACTGGTTGAAGCTGTAAAACACAGAAAATAATTTATTTATAATAATTTCATGACCCGACAAATATTATTTTCTGTTATATTACTGATCACATTCAGTGTATTTTTTTTTACGGTCAATAATCTTATCAGATATTTTAGACTTACCAGATCCGCCTTTCCTGTAAAGAATATCGGAAAGAGATTCTGTTTGATGATGCGTGTGGCTTTCGGGCAAACAAAAATTTTCCGCAGGCCGGTCATAGGATTTTTTCATGCGATGGTATTCTGGGGTTTCTGTGTCATCATAATAGGAAGCATTGAAATGGTCATTGATGGCCTGGCAGGAACAGACAAAGCCCTGCATATCCTTGGTCCTGTACATGATGTTATTATGGCTTCCGGGGATATTTTTGCTCTTCTGGTTGCGATTTCAGTTATTATTTTCCTGGTGCGGCGTATATTCCTTCACATTAAGAGGTTCGAGGGAACCGAAATGAAGAAAAGATCACATATCGACGCCAATATTTCTCTGACCCTTATACTTCTGCTGATGATCTCCCTTTTGGCCATGAATACAGGATATCTTGGATACAAAACAGCTGCAGGAGAGGAAATCCATGGATTATACCCTGTCAGCATACTTTTATCTTCACTTTTTTCAAACATTTCGCTAAAAAGTTTCGGACTGATATATGATATTTCGTGGTGGACACATATACTTGTAATATTCATTTTTGCCAATTACCTTCCTTATTCCAAACATTTCCATGTTTTTTTGTCAGTGCCCAATGTGTTTCTTTCAAGACTTGAGCCAATTGGTAAACTTACAAATATGGAAAGCATTACCAGGGAAGTCAGGCTGATGCTTGATCCAAATGTTGCAGTTCCTGCATCCGATACACCTCCTGAAAGATTTGGAGTAAAAGATGCAGAGGATGCAACCTGGAAGAATTACTTTGATTCACTTTCATGTACTGAGTGCGGGCGATGTACCTCGGTTTGCCCGGCAAATATCACAGGGAAGAAACTCTCTCCGAGGAAGATAATGATGGATCTTAGGGCACGCATGAAGGAAAAGGGCCCCATGATGGTCAGGAAGGGCAGGGATTACAATGATAACCGTTCATTATTAAGGGATTATATAACCGAAGAAGAACTATGGGCATGTACAACCTGCAATGCCTGTGTACAGGAGTGTCCGGTCAACATCAGCCAGCCAGAACTGATCATTGCTATGCGAAGATACCTTGTACTGGAGGAAGGTGCAGCTCCCGGTGAGATTAAAACATTGTTTAATAATATTGAAAATAACGGAGCTCCATGGCAATATTCATCTGAAGACAGGATGCTCTGGGCAACGGGTATGGAATCAGAAGTACCGGTTATGGCCGACCTTTTCGCAAAAGGAGAGAAGCCTGAGTTTCTTTTCTGGGTTGGCTGTGCAGGAGCTTTCGACGACAGATACAAAAAAGTGGTCAGAGCCTTCGCAAAAATTCTCTCTTATTTGAATGTCAGTTATGCGGTTATTGGAAGGGAGGAGACATGCACAGGCGATCCGGCCCGCCGTGCCGGAAACGAAATGCTGTACCAGATGCAGGCGATGCAGGTGATAGATACATTCAACAGGTATGAGATCACTAAAATCATAACAATCTGTCCGCATTGCTACAACGTTTTTAAAAATGAATATCCTGATCTGGATGGCAATTACGAAATCATCAACTATACACAATTTCTTGCGGCATTAATAAATGAGGGGAAATTGAAAATTGATCCTGTCGCATTAAACAATGTGTCAGTTACTTATCATGATCCCTGTTATCTCGGCAGGGCAAATGACATCTATGATGAACCACGAACTGTTCTCAGAAGTCTGACTGCAAATTTTGAAGAAATGGACAGGAAACGTAGCTTTGCATTATGCTGCGGGGCCGGAGGAGCACAGATGTTCAAGGAGGCAGAAAAGGGTGATAAGGAGATATTCATGGAAAGAACCGAAGATGCACTGAAAACAGGGGCCTCAGTTATAGCAACTGCCTGTCCATTCTGTATGACAATGCTTACAGACGGACTGAAGTATAAGAACAGGGAAGAGGATGTTAAAAACCTGGATGTTGCGGAATTGGTAGTGCAGGCACTTGGAATATAAGGAGTTGGCAGTTGGCAAAACTAACAACCCCGCCCGCCCGACTGACATCGTTCAGTCGGGCGGGCAGCGACGAGCAACAGTTAATAAGAAAC
>CAZKWD010000102.1:2633-7706 GCA_964556175.1 uncultured Rikenellaceae bacterium | reverse complement strand
TAAACATTTTTGAATGCCGGTCTGATAATTCTTTTTGCGGAAAAGGTCAGCTCCTCTATCCTGTGTGCACACCAGCCTGCTATTCTTGCCATTGCAAAAAGCGGTGTATAAAGCTCTTTGGGTATCCCCATGCAGGAATATACAAATCCCGAATAAAAATCGACATTTATACAGATAACCTTTGCCGACTGTTCGCCCTTGAATTTCCTGAAGACCTCGGGGGTGATTTTTTCGACCATTGAATAAAGATCAAATTCATCTCTTCTCCCTGATTCTTCTGCCAGCAACCTGGCTTTCTCCTTCAGAAGTATTGCCCTTGGATCGGAAATTGTATAAACAGCATGCCCTACTCCGTATATTTTCCCGGTACGGTCATAGGTCTCCTTTTTCAGTATCTTCAGCAGATAACTCTCCACCTCTGCTTCATCCTTCCAGTTATGTACATTCTTCTTTATATCCTCCATCATATCGAGCACCTTCAGGTTTGCACCTCCGTGCAGAGGACCCTTTAATGAACCGATAGCTGAGGTGGTTGCTGAATAAATATCAGTTTCCGTGGAGCTGGTGACCCTCATTGTAAAGGTTGAATTATTACCTCCTCCGTGTTCTGCATGCAGAACCAGCGAAAGATCGATCAGGTCAGCCTGAAGACGTGAATAGGCGCCAGTACCTTTGATAAGGTGGAGGAAATTCTCTGCTGTAGTCAGATTAGGTTGAGGATGCCGGATAGAAAGGGTCTTTCCCTGGTAAGCGTGCCTGAGCGCCTGGTATGAATAGGCTATGATCGCGGGAAACTTGGCTATCAGGTTGAGAGATTGCCTTATCATATTATTCAGGGATATGTTCTCAGCAGTCTCATCAAGGATATATAAACCCAGGACAGAACGGGCAAGGATATTCAACACATCTTTCCCTTTCATCGAAAGTATCATGTCTTTCACAAAGCTATCGGGAAGTGCCCTGAGGGAAGCCAGATGTGATGAAAACTCATCAAGCTCATCTTTATTCGGCATTCTGCCGGTAAGAAGAAGATGTACAGTCTCATCAAATCCGTGTCTGTTCTCCCTTTGAAACCCATGAGTAATATCCTCAATGTCAATCCCCCGGTAAAAAAGTCTGCCGGGAACCGGAATTACTTTTCCGTTCTTCTTTTCATAACCTACAACATCTCCTATATTTGTAAGCCCTACAAGCACACCCGTGCGGTCAGTATTCCTTAGACCCCTCTTGACGTCATATTTTTCAAAAAGGTCATTGTCGATCTGACAGGCTTCTCTTACAGAGCCTTCCAGTTTTAAAAAAAATTCATCGTCCCTCATTGTGATGATAATTATTAGTTGGATTACATATTTTTAATGACCTCATTGGCAAATTCAGATGTTCTTAACAGTGTTGCTCCTTCCATCAGGCGATGGAAGTCATAGGTTACCTTTTTTGCCATAATGCTTTTCTCAATGCCTCTATAGATGCAGCCGGCTGCCTTTTCCCATCCCAAATATTCAAACATAAGCGCTCCGGAAAGGATTAACGATCCTGGATTTACTCTGTCCTGTCCCGCATATTTTGGTGCAGTACCGTGTGTAGCTTCAAATATTGCATGACCGGTGTCGAAATTGATATTTGCCCCCGGGGAAATTCCGATACCGCCGACAATAGCAGCCAGAGCATCGGAGATATAATCCCCGTTAAGATTCATAGTGGCAATAACTGAATATTCGGCAGGTCGGGTCATTATCTGCTGAAGAAAAGCATCGGTAATTACATCCTTTATTATTACTTTACCGTCAGCTTTAGCCTTTGTCAGCATTTTATCCGCCTCTGCTTTCCCGCTTGTTTCAGTAATTCTTTTATGCTGCTGCCATGTAAATACTTTGTCACCGAATTCTCTTTCTGCCAGAGCATAACCCCATTTCATAAAAGCTCCTTCAGTATATTTCATTATGTTCCCCTTATGGACAAGTGTCACGGAGGGAAGTCTTTTTTCCACTGCAAATCTGATTGCCTGCCTGACCAGTCTTTCCGTTCCTTCCAGCGAGACCGGTTTGATCCCCAGAGAAGATGTTTCAGGAAATCTGATCCGGTCAACTCCCATTTCATTGATAAGAAAATTCTTCAGTTTTTCATTTTCAGGGCTGCCATGCATATATTCGATCCCTGCATAAATATCCTCAGTATTCTCCCTGAAAATGTGCATGTTAACAAGCTCCGGGTTTCTTACAGGACTTGGAACTCCGCGGAAATACCTGATCGGCCGGTAGCATGTAAAGAGGTCCAGCTCCTGGCGCAAAGCTACATTGAGGGAACGCATACCTTCACCCACCGGAGTTGTCAGCGGACCCTTTATCCCGACAAGACATTCTTTGAATGCTGCAAGTGTTTCTTCCGGCATCCAGCTGCCGGTAAGGTTATACGCTTTTTCTCCTGCCAGGAGCTCTTTCCAGGCAATTTTTTTCTTCCTGTTAAAGCTCTTTTCAACTGCTGCATCAAAAACCCTTATCGCTGCTTTCCAGATATCGGGGCCTGTACCATCACCTTCAATGAAGGGAATAACCGGATTATCAGGTACAACCAGCCTGCTATTTGTTAATCTTATTTTTTTCGGTTCCATAATCAGAGTTTATTTCTAATAAGATTAAGAGCGCTCCCTGCCCTGAACCAGTCTATCTGCACCGTGTTATATGAGTGATTTGCCGGGAAGGTTTCCCGTGTACCATCAGAGTGTTTTAGGGTCACTGTAAGCTGTTTCCCGGCAGACAATTCCCTCAATCCGGTAATGTCGATCTTATCATCCTCCCTGATCCTGTCATAATCATCTTTATCAGCAAATGTCAATGCAAGGACTCCCTGTTTTTTCAAATTTGTTTCATGGATCCTTGCATATGATTTCACGATAATGGCCTTTACATCAAGAAATCTTGGTTCCATGGCAGCATGTTCACGTGAAGAGCCCTCTCCGAAATTTTCCTCTCCTGCAACTACCGATCCGGTTCCTTTTCTTTTATAAGTCTCTGCCACAGAGGGTACTGTATCATATTCTTTTGTAATCTGATTTATTACCAGCCCGATTTTATTATTGAAGTAGTTAAGTGCTCCGATCATGTAATTCTGTGATATATTTTCCAGGTGCCCCCGGAACCTCAGCCATTTGCCGGCCATTGAGATGTGGTCGGTCGTGCACTTTCCTTTTACCTTCATAAGAAGGGGTAGCCCTGTCATTTCTTTACCATTCCACTCATCGAAAAGAGACAGCATCTGTAATCTTTCCGACCTGGGATTAATTGTAATCCTTATCTTTTTCTTGTTAACGGATTTCTTCGGCCATGCTTTCATTTTGCCGAATCCCGATAAAGGAAGTTCTTTTCCTCTCGGCTCCGCAAGGTTCACTCTGTTACCATCAATATTTATAAGAGAATCGGTCATTGGATTGAATGTAAGCTTCCCTGCCAGAGTAAGGGCGGCAACAATTTCCGGTGAGGCTATAAAGGCATATGTGTTGGGATTACCATCTGTGCGTTTTGAAAAATTGCGATTGAAGGAATGAATTACTGAATTTACCGGTCTGTGTTCAGCTCCTTTACGATACCATTGTCCGATACAGGGTCCGCAGGCATTGGCAAATACTTCACCACCTGCTTCCCTGAAGACATTGAGCAACCCGTCTCTTTCGGCAATTATTCTTATCTGCTCTGAGCCGGGAGTAATCTTAAGTTCAGCTTTTGCCTCAACCTTGTTCTCAAGAGCGTTTTTTATGACCGAGGCTGCACGTGAAAGATCTTCGTACGATGAATTGGTACATGATCCTATAAGTCCTGCAGACAATATCTCCGGCCAGTTGTTCCTGGTCACCGCATCTTTCATCTCAGATATTGGTGTTGCCAGATCCGGTGTAAAAGGACCGTTAATATATGGCTCCAGTTCTGATAGATTTATTTCGAGATAATTATCAAAATATTCTGCCGGATTTTCCAGCACCTCCGGGTCTGCCACCAGGTGTTCCCCAACATCTGCGGCATACTCTGCAATCTCCTGCCTGCCTGTAGCTGCAAGGTAATCGCTCATTGACTTATCAAAGCTGAATAGTGAGCAGGTAGCTC
Source organism: uncultured Rikenellaceae bacterium (assembly GCA_964556175.1). Taxonomy (GTDB): domain Bacteria; phylum Bacteroidota; class Bacteroidia; order Bacteroidales; family VadinHA17; genus LD21. The sequence goes on along the minus strand of CAZKWD010000102.1, from coordinate 3,612 downwards.
CGGTTTCGGCTCCCATATTGCATATTGTAGCTTTCCCGGTTGCAGATATCGATTTTGCTCCATCACCAAAATACTCAATAATAAAACCTGTCCCTCCTCTGACTGACAGCATTCCTGTAATTTTCAGGATCACATCTTTCGCCGACACCCAGCCATTAAGTCGTCCATTCAGTTTTATTCCCAGGATCTTCGGGAATTTAAGCTCCCAACCCAGACCTGCCATCACATCCACAGCATCAGAACCGCCTACACCTATGGCGATCATCCCCAGTCCTCCCGCTGTTGGCGTATGAGAATCTGTACCCGTTATCATTCCACCGGGGAAGGTATAGTTTTCAAACACTATCTGGTGAATGATCCCTTCTCCGGGTTCCCAGAAGTCAATATCATATTTCAACGAGGCATTCCGAAGAAAATCATAGACTTCCCTGTTTGTCGTCAGTGCGCTGCGAAGATCTTTTTCTGCACCTGTTCTTGCTGTTATCAGGTGATCACAATGAACCGACGCCGGTACCGATGATGATTCTCTTCCGGTGACCATAAATTGCAGCAGTGCCATCTGTGCAGTGGCATCCTGCATTGCAATCCTGTCGGGTGTAAAATCTGTATAATCCATCCCCCTTATAAAAGCTGATTCTATACCTGATTTAAATAGATGGCTGTATAGAATTTTTTCGCTCAGTGTCAGAGGACGTTTAAGAATTCGCCTTACCTGCACCAGTTTTGCGGGAAGCTCATTATAATATTTCTTTATCCTTTCAGTTTCAGGATTCATTGAAAGCCATTGATAATAATTTAACAATCCGAAGCATCTTCCCGGTACCCGGAGAACCGTTACTCTGTGTAATCAGGTTACTCCCAACCTTAACGGCAATTCTACTGAATTCCGGTATCATTTTTTCAATTATTTAGCCAATAAGCTATTTTAAAATTAAAATCGTGCAAAATTAATAGTTTTTATGAATGTATTTAATTTAAA
>CAZKWD010000102.1:0-2533 GCA_964556175.1 uncultured Rikenellaceae bacterium | reverse complement strand
TTTAAAATTAAAATCGTGCAAAATTAATAGTTTTTATGAATGTATTTAATTTAAAGCCATCTTTTTCAAAATTATTTCAAACCGGAATTAAGCCTGTTTATTTTTTAGCTTCATTATTTTATTATTAACTTGCAGGTTGAAATAAATTTCAAACATTTTAATTATCAGGCTGTAATAGTATAAAAATGGTGCCGGAGCTTTTGCTGATTATATTGATTACCCTGTTGCTGGGGTATATTATCTATCTGCATATTCTGCTTACTAAAAAGAATATATTCATTGAATCGACTGTTAAAAGACTTACCGGAATTGATAAAAGCTGGAATGCCGAGGAGATGAACCGGTTCCTTCAAGAGATCAGAAAAGCCAATCAGTACAGTTCTTTTTTTAACGATAAATTGTTTGAGGAAAAACCTCTGAAATTCCTGTTTGAAAACAAGAAAGATTCCAGTATCTACATTCATTACACAAAAGAGGAGGGTGTCGCAAAAAGGATTCTAAATGACGGCTTTCTTTATGCAGATTCATTTTACAAGACTGCTCTTCCAGTCACCAACGACAAACTTGATCTTCTCATAAAACATAACAATCGCAAATCCTTTGGTAATTATTTAATGATACTATGCCTGTCGGATAAAATTATTGATCACTATTCTTCCGATCTTGCCAGAAATGGATTGAATAGTGTTGCTGTTGAAAACATCCTGACCGAGACCGACACTTCATTAAATGAAAATGGAGATATCGTTTACCTTCTTCCTAATAGATTTGTTAAGGGTTTTATAAATCATCAAACCGGAGAGATTACAGAGAATCCCGCCTTTGACCCCACATATGATTCGCCGTCATTCAGCATGAATCTTGAATTGTTAAAGAGAAAAAAGAGTGCCGGTTAGGTATATGACTTGCTATCCCTTTGCTGATGTATCATTGTTCTGGTATAATAAGTTTAATCAATCCGGGGTAAACAAAAAATAAATCATATTACTAATCCCCTTTGTGTCCTTTGAATAAAATCACTAATAACACAAAGGATTGCTCTTTAGTAGAATTTGCAGTCTTAATTATGTAATTTTGAAGAAAGTTTAACCTTTCTTAAAATTACTTCAATGACCTTTGAATATCCGGATACTTTTGCTCGCTTTTATGATCTGATTTATAACCACATGAGAGACAGCGTTGATTATGAATTCTATCTAAGGGAGATTATGCATACAAAAGGCAGGGTGCTTGAAATCGGGACAGGCACGGGCAGATTCTTCACTGATGCATTAAACAATGGTGCAGATATTTATGGATTTGATATTAGTCCTTCCATGATATCTGTCCTGCTTTCCAAACTGGAAAAGAAGCAGCATAAAAGAATCAGCATCCAGAACATAATTGATTTTAAATATAATTTCAAATTTGATCTGATAATTGCTCCCTTCAGGGTGTTTATGCATCTTATTGAAAAAGAGGAACAGATAAAAGCCCTGAATAATGTATATAAACATCTGAAACCCGGCGGCAGGTTTATTTTTGATGCATTTGTGCCTGATTTAAGCCAGCTTGTAAATGGTATTACCAACCAAACAGATTTTGAAGGTGAATATGAGCCGGGGAAACTTTTAAGAAGGAGCGTGTCAACGAAACCCGACCTGATAAACCAGGTTATAAATATAGATTTCTTCCTTGAGTGGGACGCAGATGGAGAGATAAGGCAGGAACACTGGGAAACACCTTTGAGATTCTTTTTCAGGTATGAACTGGAACATTTGGTTGACAGATCTGACTTTGAACACTATAAAATACTTGGTGATTTCAGGGGAAATGAACTTGATGAGGAATCCAAGGAATTTATTTTAATATGTCAAAAGAAATAGAATATGAAGATACTGAGATTGATTACAGTTTTGACATTCCTTTTTTGTTCCACAATCATTACCGCAAAAGATTACAATGCCTCCATGTTCGGCATAAAATCGAACGGCACTACTTTAAATACAAATTCTATCCAGAAGGGCATCGATTTCATAAGTGCCAATGGCGGGGGACGTCTTGTTTTTTATGTTGGCCGCTATCTCACAGGAACCATTTACCTGAAATCGAATGTCACCATTCATCTTGAGGAGGGCGCTATTCTTGTCGGATCGGTGAATCCCCTGGATTATGGGCAGAATTTTAACTGGACCGCCCTTATTTTTGCTCTTGACCAGGAGAATATAGGAATAACCGGGAAAGGTGTCATTGACGGGCAGGGTTTTACTGTCGCCAATAATCTTGTCGATCTTATTCATAAAGGAGTTATAAGCGATCCCTTAAAATATGACCGGCCGCGTGAGACAATACGTCCGCAGAATATATATTTCCGCGGGTGCAGGAACATCATGATCCGGGGTATCATTCTTAAAGATCCCGGAAGCTGGAACCAGCAGTATGACCAGTGCAGGAATCTTGTTGTTGACGGTAGAATTGTCGACAGTAAATCATACTGGAATAATGACGGCATAGACATTGTTGACTGTGACAGTGTAAGTGTGACCAACTCTTA
>CAZKWD010000101.1:0-7714 GCA_964556175.1 uncultured Rikenellaceae bacterium | reverse complement strand
ACGGGTCTTGTGGCAACACCGGTGGGAAATAAAGTAACACTGTCATGGAATAAATCTACTGATACAGAGACAGCTCAGGGCGGTCTTTCATATAATGTTTATGTAGGTACTTTACCCGGAACTATAAATAAAAGATCCCCAATGTCTTCCATGTCTGGAGGCTTTAGGAGAATTGCTCAAAAAGGTTTAATCCAATCAAACTCATGGCAAATAAACCGGCTTCCTGCAGGTACATATTACTGGAGTGTGCAGGCAACAGACAATGCTCTTGCCGGGTCACCATTTGCATCTGAAGGCAATTTTACGGTTCCTTTTTCAAATTCCATTGCACCGATCGCCGAACAGATAATACTACCGGGTCAGAACTTTTCAACATTGACAGTAACAGAATCAACAACTCCAACATCACGGCAGTGGAAATATTCGACTGTCAGTGGCGGACCATACGACCAGTCTATTTCAGGAGCTACAGGAACTACATGCGCTTCATCCTTCCCGGATGAAGGGGTATATTATGTGGTTTGTGTATCTGTTTATGGAGGAGTGTCATATACCAGCAACCAGGTAAAAATAGTGGTAACAAATTTTATCGAACAAACAGATATCAGTCTTACAGGTGTTTACAACAGTTCTGCTTCCTGGGGTGATTATGATAATGACGGGAACAAGGACCTATTATTGGCAGGATATTCAAGTTCCGGCAGGGTTTCCCTTATATACCGGAACGAGGGCAGTAATACATTTGTTGAACAATCATCAATTTCACTAACACCTGTTCGTTACAGCTCATCGGAATGGGGCGATTATGACGGTGACGGCGACCTGGATATACTGTTAACAGGTGACTCTGATGTGGATGATGTTTCAAAAATATACCGTAATAATGGTGATAATACATTCACTGAACAAACCACAATATCTTTACAGGGAGTCTATTACAGCTCAGTAGCCTGGGGTGATTATGATAATGACGGTGATCTGGATATTATACTTTCAGGATATTCTGCAACTGGTAATGTTACAATAATTTACAGGAATGAAGCGGGAGTATTTACCGATATAGATGCAGGAATTACAGGGGCTTATGAATGTTCTGTTGACTGGGGTGATTACGATAATGATGGTGATCTTGATATTTTACTTGCCGGTTATAATAGTTCAATTTATGGATTCTCCAGAATATACCGTAACGATAATGGTGCTTTTACGGGGACCGATCCCGGATTTTACAACAATCCGGACGCTTCAGTTGCCTGGGGTGACTATGATAACGATGGAGACCTTGATGTTTTATGGTCTACAATATATAATTTGCTAATATATAATAATGATGGAGGTGATTTCACCAGGATAAATTTAAATCAGCCTGACTTTTATTCCGGTGAAGTTGCCTGGGGTGATTATGATAACGACGGGGATCTCGATTTTCTGGTTGCAGGTATTGACCGGCAAGGATTATCATTTAACAAGATTTTCAGGAATGATAATAATGTATTTACAGAAGTATTCATTAATCTGGATAAAGTTAACCAGGGATCATTAAATTGGGTTGATTATGATAATGATGGTGACCTGGATATTATGGTTACAGGAAATTCAGATGACGGAGAAATCTCAAAAATTTATAAAAACAGTATCACTTCATCAAATACTGTCCCTTCGACACCAACAGGTCTCATTTCAGCCAACAACGGAAACACTATTACCCTTTCGTGGAATAAAACAACAGACACGCAAACACCACAAGACGGACTTTCATATAACTTATATATTGGAACTGCTTCCGGTATTGTAAATAAAAAACCACCTATGTCTGCCCTTCCGGGAGGTGAAAGGAGAATTGTCTACAGAGGACTTGCCCAGGGTAATACATGGCCGGCAAAACGATTTCTTGCAGGAACATATTACTGGAGTGTACAGGCAATAGATCATAGTTTTGCAGGATCAGCCTTCGCAACGGAAGGTACATTTACAGTTCCTTTCTCAAGTTCAATAGCCCCGGAAGCAGGCCAGGTTCTGTTGATGAATCAGGACGGTACCGTACTTACAGTTACAGAATCAAGTACACCGGATTCGAGGCAATGGATGTATTCAACAATGAGCGGAGGTCCTTATGATCAGGTAATTTCCGGTGCTACGGGAACTTTATATACACCAAACTTTGGAGAATTCAGTACCTATTACGTGGTATGCGTATCGGTAAAAGATGCTGTATCCTATATTTCCAATGAGGTGAAAATAAGTGTTCCTGCATTTGAAGATACTGGTATAGTCTTAGAAGGTGTATACAGGAGCGGGGTTGACTGGGGTGATTTTGATAATGACGGCGACCTTGATATTTTGATAACAGGTTATTCAGCCACCACCTATATGCCTATGTCAGAAATATTTATGAATGATGGAGCGGTTGAATTTGATAATTATGCCGTGCTAACTGGTCTTTATTATAGTTCGGCAGCCTGGGGCGACTATGATAATGATGACGACCTGGATGTTCTGATAACAGGCTATGACGGCAGTTCAACCTATTATTCATTAATCTACAATAATAACGGAGGTGTATTTACCGATATAGGGGCTGATCTGACAGGAGTATATACAGGCTCAGGCGATTGGGCCGATTATGATAATGACGGCGACCTTGATGTTCTGATTACAGGACAATCAAATTCCGAAGGTGATATATCAAAAATCTACAGGAATGATGCAGGGATATTTACAGATATTGATGCGGGGCTATACGGTGTGGGTAACAGTTCGGCAGCCTGGGGTGATTTTGATAGGGATGGTGACCAGGATATAGTGTTATCGGGTAGTGGAACATCTAAGATATACAGTAACGATAAAGGTAATTTTACTGATATTGTTGCAGGTCTGGAAGGTCAGTACTCCAGCTCGGTAGCCTGGGGTGATTATGACAGCGATGGTGACCTGGATCTCTTTGTCGGAGGACAAAATTCTTCAAAAATATATAATAATGATGCAGGAGTTTTTACAGATATTGGGGCCGGATTGCCAATAATCCAGATTGGTTCAGTTAAATGGGGTGACTTTGACAATGATGGCGACCTTGATATCCTCATGACCGGTGAAAACCCATCAATTGGTCCAATTACAAAGATATTCAGGAATGATGATGGTGTTTTTACTGACATAAATGAAATTATCGAAGGTGTTACAAACAGTGACGCTTCCTGGGGCGATTATGACAACGACGGCGACCTTGACATCTTACTTACCGGTAGTGGTTCCAGCGGCAGAATTTCGAAAATTTATTCGAATAACATGCCCACCGCAAATAATGTTCCGGCAGCCCCATCGAACCTACAGGCAACACCCGGGTCGAACATAGTGACTTTCAGCTGGGACAAAGCAGCCGATACCGAAACTGCTCAGGATGGGCTCTCGTATAACCTGTACGTGGGAACAACTACCGGGTCAGTCGACTGGCTTTCACCGATGGCAGACGTACTAACCGGTTACAGGAAAATCGCTAAGAGAGGTATTCAGACCAATTCATGGACAATTAAAAGACTGCCTGCAGGATCATACTACTGGAGTGTTCAGACTATTGACAATAATTTTGCGGGATCATCTTTCGCACCTGAAGGCATATTTTCGGTAGCCTTCTCAAATTCTTTAGCACCGATAGAAGATCAGACTTTGCAGTTAAGTGAAGATGGAGATATGCTTACAGTGACCGAATCGAGTACCCCGGATTCGAGGCAATGGATGTATTCGACTGTTAGTGGCGGTCCGTATGATCAGACAATTACCGGTGCGACAGCTCAAACCTATACTCCGAATTTTTCAGACTATGGAACATATTATGTTGTTTGTGTATCGGTAAAAGATGCAGTTTCATATACAACCAACGAAGTAAAAATTAGTGTTCATGCATTTGCAGAACAAACTGACATTATTTTAGATGCGGTTTATAGTAGTTCTGCATCATGGGGTGATTATGACAATGATGGTGATCTCGATATCCTTATCACCGGGTCATCAAATTCAGGCTATATATCAAATATTTACATGAATGATATTGGTGTTTTCACGGATATCAGTGCCGGACTGACTCCGGTTCGTTATGGTGCAACAGCCTGGGGCGATTATGATAACGACGGCGACCTGGATATACTGCTATCAGGATATACCGGATCAGAGTATATTTCAAAAATATACACCAATGATGCAGGTGTCTTCACTGATATTGCTGCAGGTCTTACAGGAGTATACTACAGTTCAGTTGCATGGGGTGATTATGATAATGACGGCGACATTGATGTTCTCCTTGCAGGATACAATGGTTCCGGCGATATATCAAAAATATATCGTAACGCTGCAGGTGTTTTCACTGATATTGATGCAGGCCTGGCAGGAATTGAGGGGGGTGATGTGGCCTGGGGTGATTATGACAACGACGGTGACCCGGATATTCTTATAGCAGGTTCCTGGACGTCGATAATATACCGTAATGATAATGGTAATTTTACTGATATTGAAGCTGGCTTACCACACGTTTATAATAGCACTGTCTCCTGGGGAGACTACGACAGTGACGGCGATCTTGACATCCTGCTGACCGGTTATTCACCAGATTATGGTGATATATCAAGGGTTTACAATAATGAAGCGGGAGCTTTCACGGATATAGAAACAGGTATGGCAGGAATTGAAAACGGTTCTGCAATGTGGACTGACTTTGACAATGACGGCGACCTGGATATTATATTGTGTGGATATAATGACATTGTTTCTGGCATAATAACCAGATTTTACCTTAACGATATAGGTGCCTTTACAGATATTACGGATGATCTGAAAGGATATTCAATGACTCCGGTAAATAGCTCTTCTATGGCGTCTGGCGATTATGACAATGACGGGGATCTGGATGTTTTGCTGACCGGGTACAGCTCTTCCGGCCGTGTCTCGAAAGTATATAGGAATAATACCTCTACGGCTAACGAAATTCCGGCTACTCCGTCTAATCTCCAGGTATTACCTGGTTCAAATAAGGTAACATTAAGCTGGAACAAATCGACAGATACAGAAACACCGCAGGATGGGCTCTCATATAATCTGTATATTGGAACCACGGCCGGATCGGTGGATAGTAAATCACCGATGGCTGATATTACGGACGGATACAGGAGAATCGTTCAGAGAGGTATTCAAACAAATTCATGGGTAATAAATCGACTCCCTGCAGGATCATACTACTGGAGTGTCCAGGCAATAGACAACAATTTCGCAGGTTCCGCTTTTGCTTCTGAGGGAATATTTACAGTTGCCTTTGCAAATTCAATAGCCCCCGAGGCGGATCAGACATTAGGATTAAACCAGGACGGTGTCATGCTTACAGTAACAGAATCGAGTACACCGAACTCAAGACAATGGATGTATTCAACAGTGAGCGGTGGTCCTTATGATCAGGCAATACCAGGTGCCACAGCAACCACATATACACCTAATTTTTCATCTTATGACACCTATTATGTAGTTTGTGTTTCAACAAAAGATGCTATCGCATATATAAGCAACGAGGTACGTATTCGCGTTCTTCCATTTGAGGAGCAAACAGGGATAACCCTGGAAGGCGTTGATGTTGGTTCGGTAATGTGGGGCGATTATGACAACGACGGCGATCTTGATATCCTGCTAACAGGATCATCAAATTCAGGCTATATATCAAGGATCTACAGGAACGATGCCGGAGTTTTTACTGATATTGATGCAGGTTTAACAGGGGTAGGCAGTAGTTCGGTTGCCTGGGGTGACTATGATAATGACGGTGACCTTGATATTTTATTAACAGGTTACTATTACGACTCTGATGACTTTTATATTTCAAAAATCTACCGTAACGATGCAGGTATATTCACTGATATTGCTGCAGGTCTTACAGGAGTATACCGCAGCTCTGTTGCCTGGGGGGATTATGATAATGATGGTGATCTTGATATCCTGTTAACAGGTTATGACGGATCAGCTCGTATTTCAAAAATCTACCGTAACAATGCAGGTGCTTTCACAGATATTGATGCAGGATTGAGGGGGGTAGATTACAGCTCTGTAGCCTGGGGTGATTATGACAATGACGGTGATCTGGATATTCTGTTAACAGGCTATGGGTATTCAGAAGTATACCGTAATGACAATGGTATTTTCACAGATATTGAAGCTGGTCTATATGGAATAAGCGGAGGCTCTGCAGCCTGGGGCGACTATGACAATGACGGTGATCTTGACATACTTTTGGCAGGAAGCAGTATTTCAAGAATTTATAATAACGATGCAGGAGTCTTTACAGATATTTCTGCAGGATTACAAAACATCTGGGGTAGTTCTGCTGACTGGGGCGACTTTGATAATGACGGTGACCTTGATGTCCTGCTAACAGGTTATGACGGATCAGTTGCTATCTCAAAAGTATATATGAACGATGCCGGGGTTTTCACTGATATCAATGCTTTGTTAACAGGTGTCAGTAATAGCTCAGTTGCCTGGAGTGATTATGATAATGACGGAGACCTGGATATTCTGCTTACAGGTTACGGAACGGCTGGTCGTACAGCAAAAGTATACAGGAATAATTCACCGTCGGCAAATACAGTTCCGGCGGCTCCGACAAATCTTCAGGCGACCCCGGGTTCTAACATTGTTACACTAACCTGGGACAAGTCAACGGATACGGAAACACCACAGGATGGTCTCTCATATAATCTGTATATAGGAACCACAGCCGGAACGGTGAACAGGCTTTCGCCAATGGCGGATCTTACAGACGGGTACAGGAGAATTGTCCAAAGGGGAATCCAAACCAATTCATGGACAATTAAAAGGCTGCCTGCAGGGACATATTACTGGAGCGTACAAGCTATAGATAATAGTTTTGCTGGTTCACCATTTGCAACTGAAGGTTCATTTACGGTTGCATTCTCAAATTCAATATCTCCGATAGCAGATCAAACCTTACAGTTGAACCAGGACGGTACTATGCTGACCGTTAGTGAATCAAGTGCTCCAACATCGAGGCAATGGATGTATTCAACAGTGAGCGGTGGTCCTTATGATCAGGCGATTACAGGTGCTACAGGGACTACCTATACTCCTAATTTTTCAGAATTCGGGACATATTATGTTGTATGTGTTTCAGTAAAAGATGCGATTTCCTATACTACCAATGAGGTGAAAATAAGTGTTCCTGCATTTGAAGAACAAACAGGACTAAATTTAGAAGGAGCGGAAAATGGTTCAATAGCGTGGGGTGATTATGACAACGACGGCGACCTTGATATTTTACTGACTGGATACTCAAATTCAGGCTATACATCTAAGATATTCAGGAATGATCTTGGTACTTTTAATGATATCAGTGCTGGTTTGACTGGAGTTACAAGTAGTTCAGCAGTATGGGGTGATTATGATAATGATGGTGATCTTGATATTTTATTAACAGGTTACTATTACGACTCTGATGACTTTTATATTTCAAAAATATACCGCAACGATGCTGGTGTTTTCACTGACATTGATGCCGGACTGACAGGAGTTGACGCGAGTTCAGTAGCATGGAGCGATTATGATAATGATGGTGACCTTGATATTTTGTTGACAGGTGATATCGGGCCGAATAATGTTTCAAAAATTTATCGAAACGATGCTGGTGTTTTCACTGACATTGATGCCGGATTGACAGGGGTTAATA
>CAZKWD010000100.1:4202-7817 GCA_964556175.1 uncultured Rikenellaceae bacterium | reverse complement strand
TAAAGATACAAAGTTACAATTAACTTTTTTGCCACGAAGTGGAAGGATGTAAAGTTACTATTTTATAAATCCTCTCCCCAACCCCTAATTATCGACTTACCGTCTCCCCTGGGACAAGGGGTCGGGGAATGAGGTTATTATTTCATTCAATTACTATCTTTAAACCTTTGCAAAGTTTATTTATCAAAGAATAAAATTGTATTTGATCTTAAATATTTTAATGAAATGACCTATGAGGATATGAGCAGGGTGCTTGATACTTCCGAGGGAGCATTGAAAGCATCATATCATCATGCCGTGAAAAAAATTGAAAAATACCTTGAAGACAATTAAACTATTCATATTAATACGAATCTAAATAAGTAATGGGAAAACTGAATGAAATAAAGTGTAAAAATCCCTTCAAAGTACCTGAAAATTACTTTGAAGAGGTAAACAGAAAGATCATCCATTCCACAGCCGGTGCTAAACCCGATACCGGGAAAAGAAGATTTACAACCAGATTGCACCCTATTCTTGCAGCTGCAGCATCAATTGCAGTATTTGTATTGCTCAGCTATACAGCTATGAAAATATTCCTGCCTGTCAGTAAAAACGTTGATTTGCCCGAGATCAGTCTCCGGGAATTCTCAGAGTCATATCTATATGACGTTGATATTCTTACACTTGTAGAGTATGCTGATCTGTCGGCATATTCTGAAGAGGTCCCTGACGTCAGTAAAGAGGAAATAATTGATTATCTTTTACTTGATAATATTGACATAAATGAGATCTATGAAATTTTATAAGCCGAAGTCATGAAAAAAAGAACCATTCTATTAACTATTATCCTTCTATTATTACCACTCCTGATACTTGCACAGAATGAGAATCAGGGAAGGCTGCAAGCATACAAGATTGCTTTTTTTACAAAGAGACTCAACCTCACTCCCGGTGAAGCGGAGAGATTCTGGCCTTTATATAATGAATATCAAGCAAAAAAAACGGAGATTCAGCAGTCAAGGATCGGGTTAAACAGAAAATTTAACCGGGAGGCTGCTTCAATGAGTGATGAACAGCTGACTGCAGCTGGTGACAAACTTATTGAACTGGAAGTTCTGGAAACTGAATTAAGTGTAGTATTCCATCAAAATTTGAAAGCAGTTCTACCCCCTGTAAAGGTATTACGTCTTTACCAGGCTGAAAATCAGTTCAGGCAGCAGTTACTCAATGAGCTTCAGGAGAGGCGACAACAAAGGCCTGATATTCAGAGGTGATTACAGTATCAGGGGACCGGCTGGAGTCAGGTCTGCTTCTTTATTACGGAAAAGATATATGATTCAAGACTCTTCAACGGCATTTTTTTCTGTTCCCCGGAAGACATAATTTTTACAGTGACCTCATTCTTTCTGATCTCCTCCTCCCCAGCAATAATTATATAAGGGATGCCTTTGCTGTCAGCATATGACATCTGCTTTTTAAGTTTTACAGCATCGGGATAAAGTTCTGCTTTAATATCAAGTCTTCTGAGAAGTTGAAGTATCTCAAGAGCATATTTTATTTCCTCACTGCCAAAATTCAGTACAAGTATTTCAACAGGTGAAGAAGTAACATATTCGAAGAGCTTAAGATGGTTCATGACATCATAGATCCGGTCAGCTCCGAAGGAGATGCCAACTCCTGATACTCCTTCAAGCCCAAAGATACCTGTAAGGTCATCATAACGGCCACCTCCGCAAATGCTTCCAATACTGACGTCAGCTGATTTAACCTCAATGATTGCACCTGTATAGTAGTCGAGTCCCCGGGCAAGTGTAATATCGAAGGCAACAGCGGCTGACAGATGAGCATTTTCAAAATATGAGAAAAGAGTTTTTAACTCCATCAGGCCCTGTTTTCCAATCGCTGAACCAGCAAGGGTTTCTTCAAGTTTTAACAGTTGTTTATTAATATCTCCTTTGAGCTCCAATACCGGCTGAAGTTTCTTAATCGCCGGGGAAGAGATCCCCTTTTCCCTTAGTTCAGCATTGACAGCATCAATGCCAATTTTATCGATCTTATCGATTGTCACAGTGATATCTGTAATCCTGTTCCCCTCTCCTATGTATTCTGCAATACCGGATAGTATCTTTCTGTTATTGATCCTGATCACAATCCCGATCCCTAACCTGGCAAAGATATCGTCAATTATCTTAACAAGCTCATACTCATTAAGTAATGAGTTGCTTCCAATTATATCGACATCGCATTGAAAGAACTCGCGGTATCTTCCCTTCTGGGGCCGATCCGCTCTCCATACAGGCTGTATCTGGTATCTTTTAAAAGGGAAGATTATCTTATCCCTGTGCTGAACAACATACCGTGCGAATGGAACAGTAAGATCGTATCTCAAGCCCTTTTCACAAATCTGGGATACAAGTTTTCCCGTATCCCTGCCGGAGAGATCCTCATCACTGGTTCCCGATAAAAAATTACCTGAATTAAGGATCCTGAATAACAACCTGTCAGCTTCCTCGCCATACTTGCCGAGCAGAGTGGAGAGATTTTCCATAGCCGGAGTCTCAATAGGCTGATAACCATATAATTTGAAAACCGTTTTTATGGTATCAAAAATAAATTCCCGTTTCAGCATTTCATCAGTTGAGAAATCCCGGGTTCCTTTTGGGATAGTAGGTTTTGAGGACATAGAGAAAAGACAAAAGATAAAAGAAACAAGACAAAAGTAAGAAAAATAAAATAGTCAAAAGTCTGTAAAGTTGAAAGTCCGTAAAGTTGATTTAGTAACGACTTTATAAACTATATGAACTTTATTAACTTCCTAGTATTTCTCCGGCACGAATGTCTGGTCAGTGACTGGAGGTCTAACATAAGCGACATCCCGTTTCAGTGGAGGCAGTTTAAATGGCTTTGGTGTCAGATCTTTATATGGAATAAGAGACATCAGATGTTCTATGGTGTTTAATCTTGCTCTCTTTTTATCGTCGGCATGAACCACATACCATGGTGATTGCTTGGTATCGGTAAATGAAAACATCTTGTCTTTAGCCATGGAATATTCCACCCACTTATCGCGTGATTCGACATCCATAGGACTTATTTTCCAGCGTTTTGTAGGATCCTTTATTCTGTCCTGGAAACGATTCTCCTGTTCTTTATCACTTACTGAGAACCAGTATTTTATTAATATGATACCTGATCTTATCAGCATTTTTTCAAACTCCGGGCAGGATCTCAGGAACTCCTCATATTCTTCATTCGAGCAATAGCCCATAACTTTCTCGACGCCTGCCCTGTTATACCAGCTTCTGTCAAAAAGCACAATTTCGCCACCTGCCGGTAATTGTGAAGCATATCGCTGAAAGTACCATTGGGTTTTCTCCTTTTCAGTGGGTATGCCCAGGGCTACGATTCTGCATATTCTAGGATTCAGGCATCCAGCGATTGTTTTTATTACTCCACCCTTGCCTGCAGCATCCCTGCCTTCAAAAATAACAACCACCTTGAGTTTATTTGCTTTTACCCATTCCTGGAGCTTTACAAGTTCAATCTCCTGTTTAAGAAGTAGCTTTTCATACTCTTTCCTTCCAAGTTTTTCCTTCTTTTTAGGCTGGATATCGTGGTAAAGGTCTTTCTTTT
>CAZKWD010000100.1:0-4102 GCA_964556175.1 uncultured Rikenellaceae bacterium | reverse complement strand
ACGCCCAAAAAGACTATTATGGGAATCCCTATGATAATAAAACAAAGGGGGATAGCCAGAACAATGTAAAGCAGAATTGAAAGCTGGAAATTCATTGATGCTTTGCCGTTTAAATCAACCCAGACTGATTCATCTTTTTTCGACATCCAGCAAATCAGTGGTCCTATAATCCCGCCAAAGGGGAAAAAGAAACCGGCAAACGATGACAGATGACAGAGCATAGCCCAGTTTCTTTCTGATTCAGAATAAACTTTAACCTCTTCCATTTGTTCTTAATTTATTAAAAAGACGATGCTTTTAATCAAACGATGCATCAGTCAAATCTTGCAAGTCGTTTTAAATCGGAGGCCAGAAATCCATTCGGATGTTTTTTGTCTATTGAATGGAGGTCGTAATAATACATGTTGGCATCATCTGTCCCGATAAGCATTTTAAAACAATATCCTTCCCTGACGTTGTCTCTCACAGGTGCCACCTTGTGAAGAATCAATGTATTTGGCGTTTTGTTCTCAATAGCATTTATTATTTCCTCCTCTGTTACGATCTCGACTTTGTTTGAATAAATGGCCTTGATCTTTTCTGCTGTATTTATTTCCGGAGCCAGATCCTCCTGTTTTACAAGGATTGTTTTTCCCATTGCTGCAGGGATATTTTCATTATAATACTTGAGGTATTTTCTCCCTGTCTTTGAAGGATCCTCCATGATCAGCTGCGCATGCTTCTGCATAAATGACAAAATAGCGCCCAGCTTATAGCCATATTCATCTTCTTCCTCTCCTACGAATGAAAGAGGTATTGCACAAATTTCAGGCATCTCTCCCAGCACATCAACATCTTTACCGAGAAGAAGATTAATGAAGTTAAACACTGAATTTGACTTATCCTTGTCATAATTGGTCTCAGTCAACACAATAAACGAATTAGATGAACTTATACGACGCACATTAAAATCACTTACATTCATGAAATCATAAGGCGTTATTTTCCAGTATTCCTCCATTGCATCCTTAATATAGAAATTGAAATCGGATAACGGATCATCCTCAATGACCACAAAAGTTTTTGATTCACTGAACTGCTGTATTTCTTCCTTGCTTGGAAAGGGTGCCTGCCCGATAAGCAAAATGGAGAAGTACGACATAATAAGAACGGAGATTGCTTTTTTCATATTTTCTACTCATTTACAGGTATATACAAAGGATTTTTTTCGTTGAATTTACGTATATAGACAAACATCATATCTTTCTTTTTCTTACGCGGCAGCTGAACATACTCTTCATAAAGTTCAGGATCTTGCATTAGCATTAATTCGGTATTTTTCATATCAAATTCGGCAATATTACCGGTTTCAAATTCAATCAGATATTGTTTAATTTCACTTCTGGCCACATTACTCTGCCTGTACGGGGAATAACTGTAGGGAGAATAGTAACTCCCATAACCGTATGGTGAATAGCCAGAATAAGGATAGTAATAAGGATTAGAATAACTGTAAGGTGAGCCGTAATAGCGCGGATCATATGTAGTAATATCAGCGACAAAATGGCAGATGCTGCCTACAAAAGTTATCCTGTTAAAACTCTCCTGTATCTGAATGTATAGTACCCCGTTACGTGCATAGCCCCATATTGAGTTTGTAACGATCTCCTGTCTGAGGCCCATGTTATCATAAAAATAGATTTTCCCGGATTCAATAAGCTTTTTGAAAAATTCCCTGTCGTTATAATCGGTCGATGTCAGAAGCTTTGCTTTAAGTATAGGGTTATTTCCCTTTACCTGGTCGAAATTAAGGTAAATGCCATCTTTAAACTTGAAATCAGGAGTATACTTAACCATATTTTCCTTATTCTGGCCACTTACATGGCTGAGAGAAAAAACAAATAAGATTATGGTTATCCCGAGATTCATTTTCATAGCAGTCACATTTAGACTTTTCAGTTCAAATATCATACCGTAATAGCAAAAATAACGTTTTCCGTGAAAGGAAGTTAAATAAGGCAGGTGTATATTTTATTTATATTTTGTTTACTTTTACGGTAATTCAATAGAATCAGATATGACCAGTAAATCCGGAGATGGTAATAATTATGATCTAAATCAATCTACAGATGAGGTTTATAAGAAAAACCGGAAACTGGTTGAGACTCTTTCCTATGCGGCAATATCCGCGCTGATAATAGCTGTCATCCTATTAATGATCGATTTGAAGCTAGTTGCCGGTATTATTGTAATAATAGCTGCCTGTACCGGTTTATATCTTGCCAAAAAATCGACTGCTCTTCTTAACAGAGCCAGAAACTCTATCATTGATGCATCCTCTTCAAATGAACAGAAAGATGATGTGATAAACAACTTCTCACATAAAATAAGAGAGCCTCTGAATAATCTTGTTATCATCACTGATATGCTTTTGGAGTCGGATCTGGAGCAGAAGCAGAAAGAGTTTCTAGAGACATTTGTTGCATCAACGAAAAATATGGTCACTACTGTTGATGAATTAACAATGCAGTCGGCCGAAAACCTGAGCCTTGGACCCAGAAAATTTATCAGGTTCAATCTTCTTTCAACAATACAAAATACAATAGAGCTTTACAGCCTTAAAGATAAAGCCAGCATTGATTTTATACTTAATAAGAAGGAGTTCAGTGATTTTGAATGTTTCGGTGATCCCATAATTCTGAAGCAGATTTTCCTGGATGTCTTTAATACTATTGAAAATTATGATCCTGCAAGACCAACAAAAGTTACCATCAGCCTGAAAAAAGAGAAGGAAACAGAAAACGAGACCATTGTGGGACTCAGAATCCAGACCGATAAAAGTATTGTATTGATTAATGAAGGGAAGGAAGAACGGAGTCTGGCTGCAAGACTTATATCATTTAAGAGGGGCTATTTTAACCAGGAATTTGGAAATAACTTCACTGTGCTGAATATCAGCCTGCCTTTTGGAAATATTGCCAGGGAACAGAAACAACAAATTGCTTCTCCAAAGATTGAAGAGTTAATTCAAAAGGAGAAGACCCATAAAGAGCTGAAAGACATTAAGATCCTTCTGGTTGAAGATAACCTTATAAACCAGAAGATCACTCACCTGACTTTAAAGCCACTCGTTCACAGCATTGACACTGCTTCAAACGGGAAGGAGGCTCTTGATAAATTCGGAATAACCGGTTATGATCTTATACTCATGGATATACAGATGCCTGTTATGAGCGGACTTATTGCCGCTGAAAAGATCAGGGCACTGGAATCAAGCACAAACACTCATGTTCCTATAATAGCAATCACTGCAAATGCCATGTTGGGGGATAAGGAAAAATGTATCTCTTCAGGGATTGACGATTATATAAGCAAACCTTTTCAGCCGTCAGCACTCATAGACAAGATCAAGAAATTCATATAGACTCTTCGCCTGAAAAAGGCTTAAATCCAATTACCATTATATCATCTATCTGTGGATTTCCTGCCATCCATGTATTGATGTTTTCATCAAGAATCGATTTCTGATCGTTCAAAGGAAACCGGTGTATTGTAGTTAAAAGATACCTGAATCTTCGATACATAAACTTTTTATTCTCCCTGCCCCCGAACTGATCCACATAACCGTCGGAAAAGATATAAAGGATATCATTATCCTTAAGATCAAAGACATGGTTAGTGTATGAGATACCTGTAGGATTCATTCCTATAATAAGCTTATCACCCTTTATTTCAATGAGTGAATTGTCGCGTATCAGGTAAAGCGGGAAAAATGCCCCGGCATACTCAGCTTTCCTTGTACTCCTGTCTATTACACAGAGACCTATATCCATTCCATCCCTGATTATCGTACCAATATTCTTTTCCCTTCTGAAGATCTTTTCAAGCTCTTTATTTAGAACAGCTAATATCTCAGATGGTATATTTATCTTGTCTTCGTTAATTGTCTTTCCTATTATTTCCAGTCCTATCATCGACATAAGTGCTCCTGGGACACCATGACCTGTACAATCTGCACCTACGATAAAGACCTTGTCTCCTCTCTCTTCTATCCAGTAAAAATCTCCACTTACTATATCTTTTGGACGGAAGAATATGAAGGAATCCCTGAAATGTGTCCTGA
>CAZKWD010000099.1:0-7818 GCA_964556175.1 uncultured Rikenellaceae bacterium | reverse complement strand
AGCGCTGGTAGGCAGGCAAGGCTTCCCTGAAATCTTCAAACAGGATCCAGCTCTCAGCATCATAGAACATCATTTTTATTTCTGCTTTTGCCTGGGAATGAAGATAATTGCCAGGTAAAAGTGTAACAAAAAATATTAGCAGAGTCAGCCTTTTGATCATTTTACATCGTTATATATCGTATGACAGACCTCTTCTATTCAAGTTCATTTTTCCCGTATTGTGGCTTTAAATGGGCAGGAGGTGCTATATCTTTACCGTTAATAATTAATGGGTACTAATATAACAGAAAATTTAAAAAGAAGGACAAATAGTTTTCTCCTTTTTTAACTGATATTATAATATTATCCCAGCCTGGTTAAAAGAGGTAGTTAATGGAGGTACTTCAATTCAGCGTCAGATTATTTCTGCGGAGTAGTTTTCGAGGATTTCTTTTATCCTGTTAAGGAACTTCCCGGCGAGAGCGCCATCGATAACTCTGTGATCATAACTCAGTGAGAGAATCATAATATGACGTATTGCGATAACGTCACCATCAGGTGTTTCAATAACCGCAGGTTTCTTTCTCACGGCACCGGTTCCCAGAATGGCTGCCTGCGGCTGGTATATTATTGGTGTTCCGGAAAGATTGTTAAAGCTTCCGAAGTTTGTAATTGTGAATGTTCCCCCTGTAATCTCATCAGGTTTAAGTTTATTCTTTCTTGCTCTGTCAGCCAGATCGTTGACACTCCTTGCAAGGCCGGTAAGGTTTTTTTCATTGGCATTTCTGATAACAGGGACGATAAGATTTCCATCAGGGAGAGCGGTAGCTATACCAATATTGATGTTCTTCTTTTTGATGATATTATTGCCGTCAACTGAAATATTGATCATTGGAAATTCGTATAATGTTCTTGCCGCAGCATCAATGAAGATTGGGGTAAGAGTCAGTTTCTGCCCCTCTGCCTCAAGAAATTTCTCCTTTACGGAATTTCTCCAATTGACAAGTCTTGTAACATCAGCATCAATAAACGAGGTGACGTGCGGAGAAGTTCTTTTTGAGAGAACCATATGTTCCGCTATCAGTCTTCTGACCCTGTCCATTTCGATTATCTCATCGCCGGATGAAAGTTTTTGTGTACTCTCTTTTCCTTTTTCAGTCTTTACAATTTCCTCTTCTTTTTTCCTGGCATCAAGGTATTTAAATATGTCATCTTTTGTGATCCTTCCATCCATTCCCGTCCCGGTTATACCGTCAAGCTCGGCATGACTTATGTCTTCACGGGCCGCCACGCTTCTCACAAGAGGTGAGAGGAACTTGCCCGAAGGGGTGCGGCTTTTAAGGTCGCCCGATACCTTCTCAATCTCTTTCTTTTCTTGTTTAACCTCTGCTATAGTTTCACGGATCCTGTTAACCTCTTTTTCGATCTTCCCTTTTGTCTCGGAAGTTTCAGTAATATTGGTTTCAATAACTGCAATCACTTCACCAACCTTTACCACAGAACCTTCGGCAGCATTGATTGATGCAATAGTCCCCTCGGCAGGGGAGGGTACCTCTGAATCAACCTTGTCAGTAGCTACCTCTACCAGCGGATCATCTTCCTTTACAACAGCGCCTTCGGTAACCAGCCATTTGTTTACAGTCGCTTCTATTACTCCTTCTCCCATGGCGGGAAGCACTATGTTCATTTTTGCCATATCTCTGTCAATATCACTTTAATAGTATTTATTCAGATAACAATTGAGACCGTAAATTGTTTGAAAAAACCGAAAAGGGAATACCTCTTTCCGATTCAGGGATAACCTGCATGTAGCAAGTTTCAGGGCCTGGTTATTAGATACGGAAAAAACCCTGTTCGTGGAGTTCATTATGAGCTTTATTACCGGGAATTGACTCTTTACCATGGAGCAGGATCCGTCGACAGAATTATTATCTGCAACAAATATCTCACAATCAATGCTTTTTGAGGCTTTACGAACTGAAAAAAGACACTGTTCCAGAAAATATTTTACGTTATAACTGATAATAATTACAGATAGATCCATGACTAATGTTTGCCGGTTAACTCTTCATCTATTACTATCGCGAGGCGTTTAACTCCTTCTTCAATAACTTCAAGATCAGAAAATGAAAAATTTATGCGCATTGTATTACGCCCGGAATCGTTACAGAAAAAAGTTGATCCTGCAACAAATGCGACATTTTTCTTAATGGCTTTCTCAAGTATATTGTCGGTATTGACAGCAGCGGGAAGGGTTACAAAAAGGAAGAGACCACCTTCAGGTTCTGTCCATGTCACCTCTTTCGGAAAATATTTCCTGAAACATTTGATCATGTGATTGCGTCTTTCGCTGTAAAGTGCAATTGTCTTTTTAATGTTTTTCTCCAGCAAACCTTTTTCCATATAATGGGCGATGATCTTTTGTACAAAGGGAGGTGTGCAGAGGTCAGCTGTTTGTTTCGCCATCACTATCCGGTCGAGGATAACCGGATTGCCTATTATCCATCCTACTCTGAATCCCGGGGCAAATATCTTCGAAAAGGTACATAATGTCAATACTCTTCCGGACTTATCAAGCTGGTACATCATTCGTTGCGGCACGCCGGTGAAGCGTATATCCCTGTATGGGCTGTCTTCAACGATCAACAGGTCATGCTTTTCGGCTATCTCAATTATCCTTATTCTGGACTGTTCCGGGACTGTTATTCCTGCAGGATTCTGAAAATCAGGGATGATATAAATGAATTTAACTGTTTTCCCAAGCTCCCGAAGATTGATTATTGTCTCTTCAAGTTCATCGGGTTTCATGCCATTTTCATCGAGTGATATCCCCTTCAGCCTGGCTCCGTAAACGGAAAAGG
The DNA here is from genome assembly GCA_964556175.1 of uncultured Rikenellaceae bacterium. Classification (GTDB taxonomy): domain Bacteria; phylum Bacteroidota; class Bacteroidia; order Bacteroidales; family VadinHA17; genus LD21. The sequence goes on along the minus strand of CAZKWD010000099.1, from coordinate 4,978 downwards.
CATTAAGCCCGCCCAGATATGACGGAAGTCCGCAAAGCACATAATCGCCGGGATCAAGAAATATCTTTCCTATGATGTCGAGTGCCTGCTGTGAACCGGTTGTGATTGTGATATTTTCAGGATTAATATTCAATCCTTCCCGGTTGTGTTTTTCCGCGAGCATTTTTCGGAGAAGGGGATCTCCTTCTGTGGCGCCATACTGAAGTGCACTTGCACCCTCTTTTTCAAGCACATCAAGCACTATCTCCTTCAGGTCATCAACGGGAAATGTTTCGGCAGCAGGAAGTCCTCCCGCAAAAGATATCATATCGGGGTTCTGCAGGAGCTTAAGTATCTCCCGTATAGCAGAGCGTTGCATACTCTTTCCTGAGGCAGACAGAAATTTATTAACAGAATTTATCATTGCTGGTAGGGATTTCGGTTTTTTATTGCCCGTCCAAGTGTTATTTCATCAGTATACTCCAGCTCATCACCTATAGCCACACCTCTGGCCAGTGTTGTGATGAGCATATCAAATGCATGAAGTCTCTTATAAAGATAATAATTAGTTGTATCTCCTTCCATGGTTGTACTCAGTGCAAGAATTATTTCCCTGATACCGCCGGCTTTTACCTTTTCCTCGAGGCTGCTTATTTTCAGATCAGAAGGACCAATACCGTCGACCGGCGAAATTAATCCTCCCAGAACATGATATAACCCCCTGTATTGACGCGTATTTTCAACAGCCATCACGTCCTGTATGTTTTCCACAACACATATCAGTGACTTGTCACGTTTTTCATCACTACAAATACTGCAGATTTCAGTATCAGAAATATTGTGGCATATTTTGCAGTAATGGATTTCCTCATGAAGTTTAAGGAGTGTTTCACCAAATCTCTTAACCTCCTCAGGTTCTTTCCTTAACAGATTCATTACCAGACGGAATGCTGTCTTTCTTCCAATGCCCGGCAGTGATGCAAATTCGTTTACTGCATTCTCAAGCAGCCTGGAAGGGAATTCAGTATAACTCATAGTTGATAGCAGATGGTTTCAGACAAAATTAATTCAATTATTGCTTGTTTTTCATGATTATTGAATTTTTTGCCTTGCATTCTTTTTGTTATCCTTGCAGGTTAATATAGCGATTATGTCCCCTTTTCTGATACTTGGAGTCTTTATTGGCTATACAGTACTGCTGTTTGTTGTTACCTGGATCACTGCAAGGAGAGCCGATAGCCAGTCATTTTTTATAGGGAACAGGATATCGCCCTGGTTTATTGTGGCATACGGAATGATCGGAGCCTCCCTTTCGGGTGTCACTTTCATGTCAGTGCCCGGCTGGGTGTCAGACACACAGTTCAGCTACATGGTAGTTGTGCTTGGGTATCTTGTCGGTTATTTCATAATAGCCACAGTATTGCTGCCGCTCTATTACAGGCTCAAGCTAACATCTATTTATTCGTACCTGGAGCAGCGGTTTGGTTTCTGGTCATATAAGACAGGAGCAGGTTTCTTTATTATATCAAGAACCCTTGGTGCGTCCCTGAGAATGTTTTTGGTTATCAATGTATTACAGATATTTGTTTTTGATGCCTGGAACATCCCCTTCTGGGTAAATGCCCTGGTATTCATTATCCTGATAATCCTGTATACATTTAAAGGAGGTATAAGAACGATCGTATGGACCGATACCTTGCAAACTACATTCATGCTTCTTGCTGTTGTGCTTTCGATTTTCTATATAAGCAAGGGACTTGGAGTGCCTGTCGTGAAACTCTTTAAGGAGATAAATGAAAGTGATATGTCGAGAATGTTTATAACAGACTGGCATCATGAAAGATTCTTTTTGAAGCAGTTCTTTTCAGGAATGTTCATAACAATAACCATGACAGGTCTCGATCAGGAGATGATGCAAAAGAACCTCAGCTGCAAAAATATCCGGGAGGCGCAAAAGAACATGTTCACTTTCAGCGGTATACTGGTCTTCGTCAATCTATTATTCCTTTTCCTGGGAGCCTTACTGTTAATCTATTCCAGGAGTAAGGGTATCACCGTTGCCGCAACGGATGATCTTTTTCCGACCATTGCCATGCAATATATGGGACCGGTGGCCGGGCTGGTATTTATGATAGGCCTTATTTCGGCAGCTTTTCCAAGTGCCGATGGAGCACTCACTTCACTTACCACTTCAGTAAGTATCGATTTCCTCGGCCTGGACCGCCTGAAAAGCATCACTGAAAAAAAATCGACAAGGATCAGGTATGGAGTTCATCTCTCCGTTGCCACAATTTTCTTTATCAGCATTCTGATATTCAGTACATTAAACGACAAAGCAGTTATTGATGAATTGTTTACGATAGCAGGCTATACCTATGGCCCGTTGCTTGGTCTCTATACATTCGGACTCTTAACAAAGAGAAAAGTGAATGACAAAATGACACCCTGGATTGCTATATTATCGCCTGTAATATGTATTTTCCTGAACAGTTTTTCCGAAAAGTTATTCAGCGGATACAAATTCGGATTTGAAATGATTCTTGTTAACGGGTTTCTGACCTTCCTGGGATTATGGATATTCAGCAGGAGGAAAAAGTGATCCGGCAGATTCTGCAGGCTCTGTTCCTTCAGTATCCTCAGTTTCTTCAGGTTCCTCCTGTTTTATTTGAACTTTGATCCTCTTGTAGGGGATATTCCAGGATAGAAAATAGTTAATCCCGAAGCTTATAGATTCATCTCCTGCACCATACCCCGGGAAATAAATAGGGCGCAGATCCTTGCCGGTTCCGGTATGGAGAAGCGCTCTTATATTCACCGACCAGCCCATGCTGAAATTATTGAAGATTTCTGCCCTGAATCCGGGCGCGACTTCCAGATAGTGGCCCATGCTCGATGAGGCAGGAATGGTTGTGATGGTTGTACCCCAGTATGAATCATACTCAAAAGATGGTATTTCGTTGGTAAAGGAACTCAGGCCATAGCGTAATCCTATGCCGGCCCAATATTTTCCCCTTGAGGCTTCAGGCTTGAGAAGGTTGAAATCCACACCTGCCTTTACAAAATAGCCTTTGCTCAGGTATTCATAATTGTATTGAGAATATTTATAATCGGAATATCCTGCACCCAGAAAGATCCCTGTCTTAGCATTCAGATCAACGGAAACATATCCTTCAATGTTCAGGTTATTTCTATCTATAAGATAAATAACAGGTCCCATTATATCGGCCCCGGCTCTTACCTTAAGTGGCAGAATAACAGTATCCGGTGGCTGGTTTTGTGCCCCTGCCTCTGAACCGGAATAACCTATTATAACCAGCAAACTAATAATATATACGGATATTCTCTTCATCGCTTGTTGTTACATACCTGTTTCTGATTATTACTGTATCTATTGCATTGCTGGTTGTTATCAATGAATCAAGGGCATGATAAAATGTGTATCCGCATTCCTTTGATATCAGGTGAGGAAAAGAAGTGTACCAAAAAATCAGCGTGTCGGTTACCGAGTTGATCCCGATTATAAAAGTGCAGCTTTCAGCATAGGGATTCAGGGGAATGAGAGCACTTTTTACACCTGTGGTTTGATCATAGATCTTATCGTCCTCCATATTCAATCCGTACAATGTCAGGCTGGTGGGGGCAACGTTTTCCTCCTGGCTGCTCTGATACATGGAGGCCTTTAATAAAGCAAGTGTCTCCTCGAAACACGATTCAGGTGTGCATGAAACTATTTTCAGGAGAGATACAGCAACAACTGCAACCAGAATTTTTGTTTTGATACTTCTCATACATACTGATGAAGTTTCAAAAGTATAAAAAATACTCTTCTTTAAAACTTCGGCAGGTTTTTCATGAATCCAATCAGGATTGATACCGGGTTAACCTGGTAGCTGGCAGGTGTCCAATATAAAAAAGTGTTGTCAGATTTTACGGATGTACTCTTCAGCTTTTATTATTGCGTTCTTTATTCCCTCAGGCTTTTTCCCGCCTGCTGTTGCAAGAAAAGGTTGTCCGCCGCCTCCTCCGTTGATCTCGCCGGCAATCTCTTTTATTATATTGACCGCACTTATATTTTTCTCTTTAACCAGGTTGTCACTTACCATTACAACAAGATTAGCTTTTCCGCCTGTTGATGACCCGATTACCAACAGGTTATTGTTCCCTTTCTTCCTAACCTCAAAAGCAATAGTCTTAAGCATATCCGCTGAATCTGTCTCTATTTGTCCCGACAGGAATCTTATTCCATTAATGTTTACGGCTTTTTCCTCAAGGTTTTTAAGAGCAGTGCGGGCTGACTGTGCCTGATATTTTTCAATAGTCTTCTTCAGGGAGTTGTTTTCGGTAATAAGTCTTTCGACACTTTCCCTGATATTTCCCTGGCTTTTAAGAAGAGTTGCAATATCTTCAACAGCGGCAAGTCTTTCGTTTATATATTCAAATGCTTTTCCTGCAGTAACAGCTTCAATCCGTCTTATTCCGGCGGCTATTGCTCCTTCCGAAATTATTTTGATAATGCCTATGCTTGCTGTGGATTCAACATGGGTCCCTCCGCAAAGTTCAACTGAATCACCAAATTCCACAACCCTGACTGTATCACCGTATTTCTCACCAAAAAGTGCCATTGCTCCCATATCTTTGGCTTTTTTCAGGGGTATGTTATCTGTCACTTTCCTGTTGTTGTTCTCTCTTACCAGGCGGTTTGCCATCTCCTCAACCTTTGTCAGTTCTTCTCTGGTGAGCTTATTAAAATGGCTGAAATCGAACCGCAGCCGGTCAGGAGTGACAAGTGAGCCCTTCTGTTCAACATGGCTTCCCAGAACAGACCGTAACGCAAAGTGTATAAGGTGTGTTGCAGTATGATTGTTAGCGGTCATCAGTCGTTTTTCAGCATCAACCTTTGCAGTAAAATGTGCGCTGGGGTCAGAAGGTTGTTTTTCAGCAATATGGATTATAAGGTTATGTTCCCTGATAGTGTCGGTAACCTTGATTTTTTCTTTTT
>CAZKWD010000098.1:0-7823 GCA_964556175.1 uncultured Rikenellaceae bacterium | reverse complement strand
TCTGCGAGGGGAACGTGATGCAAGTATTATCCTGTATTTATTCAGGTTATCAACTATCATTATTTTCAGAAGAGATTCCAGGTTAATATTGCTTTTACAACCAGGGAATAGAGGATCCCGGTAAGCATAACGACCTTCATGATGGTGCTGGCACTGTGAAGCTGTTTCTTGTCTCTGCTTCTGAACACCTGGTAAATAATATAAAGCAATGGTAAGACAATAAACACAGAAAGATAGATCAGTGTTATTTTATCGAAAATAAAGAGTCTCCATACCACGTAAAGCATTGCTATTGTAATGACTATCAGGCTTGTGACAACGACCTTTGAAGCAGGAATCCCTATTACCACAGGCATTGTATTTCTGCCATAGGTTAAATCACCTTCAAAATCTTCAATATCTTTTATTATTTCACGGGTGAGTGTTGTTAGAAATGCAAAAAGAGAGAAACCTCCTACCCAGTAGAACAGGAAGCTTAGATCCGGTAACCGAAGGGCATTTACTGCATAATACCGGTATAAGAATGACCATTCGTATATTATCACCAAAAAGGGAACCATTGCCGTCAGTAAGGCTACTATAATGTTCCCGATCAGGAACTGGCGTTTATAACTGGCTGAATAGAAGTACAGCAGACCGGATACCATCAGGAACAGGATCCCTATCCAAACATATCCTGCCTTCCATGAAATATAAAACCCGGCTAATACTCCGATAATATTGAAAATGTTATGCCACATCATGGCCTGGCGTCTCGGGATCCTGGTTCCAACAATTACTTTACCCTTGTTGATCAGGTCAGTTTTAATATCGAAGTAGTCATTTATTACATATCCTCCTGCAGTAATGAAAACAGTAGCAGTAACAAGAAGAACAAAATAATACCAGGGAAACTGCAGTGTCATTGGAATTTGCTCTCCAGCCCCGCTTAAAGGGATAATACCAATCTTGCTTATCAGCGGCTCAATAACAGCATAGCGCATCAGTACCATTGTAAGTATCACAATGATAAGGTTGAGCCATCTTATAAGTTTCAGGAATTCTTTCATATTACCATGAAAATGCATCAGGGTCCATCCAGTTATTATGCAGCCGCAGCACCTGTTCAATAACATCTCTCACGCACCCCTCCCCTCCTTTCTTGTCGGAAATATATATTGCGATCTGTTTTATTTCACTATCGGCATCAGAAGGACAAACAGGGATACCTGCGGTTTTCATTACGCCGTAATCCGGAATATCATCACCCATAAAAAGAATATCAGAATCGTTGAGATCATGTTTTTTCTTAAAGGCATTATAATGATCGAGCTTTGTTTTACTGTTAAGGTAAATATCAGTAACACCCAGCATTTTAAGCCTTTTCATGTATTCTTTTGAATTGCTTCCCGAAATTATCCCGATGTGATAACCTTTTTTCACTGCAAGCTGTACTGCATATCCGTCACGCAGGTTTACTGTTCTGTTTGGCACCCCGAATGAATTCAGGCTGATCGTCTGCAGCGAAAGAACTCCATCGATATCGAAAATAAATGCTTTTACCTTTACCAGTTCTTCCTTAAAGTTTGCCATTACAATCCCTTCTTATAGTATTTAATTATAGATTCCGTTACCTCCTTATATATGTTCTGCAATTCAGGCGAGAAAGATAATAAATCAATATGTTTTGCAATAGTATTCTTATCATTTCGTACAGCAGGACCGGTTTGTGAATGGTCTGGACCCAGCTCCATGGCTTTTGAAACAGTTTCTGCGATCAGTGGTTCAAGCACCTCATATGAGAGTCCGGCTTTTGCGGTTATCTCCTTCCCTGCTGTAAGCATATGATTAACAAAATTACAAACAAAAACTGCAGCCAGGTGTAATAGTTTTCGATGCTCTTTATCAACAACATAGACCTTCCCGCCAATAGATTCTGCAAGGTCCGTAAGCATAGCTTCCTTTTCAGAACTGCTTGTTTCGAGAAAAAATGGAAGATCGCTGAATGAGATTTTTCTATTTTTCGAGAATGTCTGCAAGGGGTAAAACACACCGGTATGTTTTAAGCGTGAAGGAAAGACTTCAAGACCAAAGCTTCCAGCCGTATGAGCTACCAGTGTATTTTCAGGACATTCAATAATGCTCAGGACTTCTTTCAACCTGTGATCAGGGACTGCAACAATGATAATATCAGCCGGTTCCTCAAAAGAGAGGCTGGTTGAATATGATGCACTACATTCATCAGCCAGCATTTTCGCTCCGGTTTGCGATTCAGATACAATATGGCGGATATTAATCCCCCTTGAATACATCTCCCTGCAGAGAGCTCCGGCCACCCTGCCTGCACCTGCAAAGGAAAGGTTGTATAGTGCCATGGGGAGTTTTACTTTTTGCCGTACAAATAGGACTTCATCCCGGTGATCTCTATATTATAGATTTTATAATATGAGTAGTAGTAAGAATTACTGCTGTTCATCATATAGGTGCAATCCCAGTAAACATCTCCTGATATAAGAACCTGCTCCTCACCGGTCAGATCTGTATAAGTAGGATACATTTCTTCAGGATTGCAGAAAATATAAGTATCGTAGTAAATTCCGTTATAAATTGAAAAAGAAGCAGTTTGGCCGTTTGAACTATATGATATTGATGAATAAGCCATCAGTTCATTGTCAATTGAAAAGAGAATATCTTTTCCGCAACCGCATTTTACCTGCTTCTTACAACCCTGAAAGAAAAATACCGGCAATAGTATTATTGCAACGACAACTATTTTCCGGATCAGGTAATTATTCATCTTGAAAATATCTTTGGTATATCTTAAAAACATACAAAGTAAGCTTATATTTCATTGATTACAAAAAATAAAGCCGCCAAACCAAATATTTGACGGCTTAACATTGGAGTTATGGATGATTCAGGCCTGGGCTGTTGGTCCGCCGAAATTAAGCGGCATAACAGGTCCTGACCCTTTTGCTTCCTTTATTTGTCCATGAACCGCTTCATATTTTGCAATATTATCCTGCATGGCCGATGCAAGTCTTTTAGCATGTTCAGGAGTAAGGATGATTCTTGATTTTACCTGGGCTTTTGGTATCCCCGGCATTATCCGGATAAAGTCAATTACAAATTCCGAAGCTGAGTGGGTTATCACTGCCAGGTTTGAATAGACTCCCTGGGCAACCTCCTCATTCAGCTCAATATTTATCTGGTTTTGCTCCTTTTGATCTGCCATAATAATGTGTATTAATTTACCACGTCGCTCTCAGTTTCAATTTCAGATTCCTGTTGTTCGGCACCTACAAGGTTTTCATATTCCTCGAGTGATCCTACTATAATACTGCCATATTCGCGTTGTCCTGTGCCGGCCGGAATAAGGTGCCCTACAATTACGTTCTCTTTAAGGCCTTCAAGTTTATCGACCTTACCCAGTATTGCAGCTTCGTTAAGTACCTTGGTTGTTTCCTGGAATGATGCGGCTGAGAAGAAACTGTTTGTTTGAAGTGCAGCCCGGGTTATTCCCTGCAGTACCTGGCTTGAGGTTGCAGGAATAGCATCTCTTGCTTCGACCGTCTTCAGGTCTTTCCGCTTGAGAACAGAATTATCATCTCTCAGCTTGCGGGCTGTAACTATCATACCGGGGAGAAGAGTCTGTGAATCTCCCGAATCCAGGATATATTTCTTTCCATAGATCCAGTCATTTTCATCCATGAATTCAAGTTTATCAACAATCTGGCGTTCAAGGAATTTTGTATCACCCGGATCGACAATCTCTACTTTACGCATCATCTGCCGGACTATTATCTCAAAGTGTTTGTCATTTATCTTAACACCCTGCAGACGGTAGACTTCCTGTATCTCATCAACAATATACTCCTGCACCTTTGTTGGTCCCTTGATTGACAGGATGTCCGAAGGAGTTATTGCTCCGTCAGATAGTGCTATACCTGCTTTTACATAATCGTTTTCCTGTACGAGTATCTGTTTTGACAGGGGGACAAGGTATTTTTTCACCTCATCTGTTTTAGATCTAATCGTAATCTCCCTGTTACCTCTTTTTATCTTACCGAAGGTAACTTCACCATCGATCTCGGAAACGACTGCCGGATTCGAGGGGTTACGGGCTTCGAACAGTTCTGTTACTCTTGGCAAACCACCGGTAATATCGCCCGATTTTCCGACAGCACGGGGTATTTTTGCGATTACCTCACCGGCTGCAATAGTTTTGTTTAACTCAGCAACAAGATGAGATCCTACTGGCAGGTTATATAACTTCAGCTCCTCACCCTTGGGCGATAATATCTTTATAGCCGGGTTCTTGGTCTTATCCCTGCTTTCAATTATCACCTTTTCCTTAAAACCTGTCTGCTCATCTGATTCTTCACGGAAGGTAATACCTTCCAGAAGGTAGTCAAATCCGATCTTCCCTGTAACTTCTGAAATAATAACTGCATTGAAGGGATCCCATTCGCAGATAAGCTTTCCCTTTTCTATTTCCTGTCCCGGTTTTACATAAAGCTTAGAACCATATGGAATTGAATGAGTTGTAAGGGCAATTCCTGTTTTCTTGTCGATAATTCTTAGCTCTGCCAGTCGTCCTATGACTATATCGACATTTCCTTTTTCAGCATCTTTCTTTGTTACTGATCTTAGCTCTTCAATCTCTGCGATACCTGAATAACGGGCTACCAGCCTTGATTCAGTTGTGATATTTGAAGCTGTACCACCCACGTGGAATGTACGGAGTGTAAGCTGTGTCCCGGGTTCACCTATACTTTGGGCAGCTATAACACCAACAGCCTCCCCTTTCTGCACCATTAATCCTGTTGCCAGGTTACGGCCGTAACATTTTGCACACACACCTTTTTTAGATTCGCAGGTAAGTACCGACCGGATCTCAACCTGTTCTATGGGAGAGTCTTCTATTTTCTTTGCAAGATCTTCTGTCAATTCTTTTCCTGCCTCCACAATAAGTTCGCCAGTCAGCGGATGGTATACATCATGAACAGTAGTGCGTCCCAGTATTCGTTCATACAGTGACTCAACGATCTCTTCATTCTTCTTTATGGCTGTTGCTATCAGACCTCTTAAAGTACCGCAGTCCTCTTCATTTATAATGACATCCTGCGATACATCAACGAGACGTCTTGTAAGATATCCTGCATCAGCTGTTTTAAGGGCTGTATCAGCAAGTCCTTTTCTGGCACCGTGGGTAGAGATGAAGTACTCAAGCACCGAGAGTCCCTCCTTAAAGTTCGAAAGTATCGGGTTCTCAATAATCTCTGAACCGGTAGCACCTGATTTCTGAGGTTTTGCCATCAGTCCCCTCATCCCGGAAAGCTGGCGGATCTGTTCTTTAGAGCCCCTTGCGCCTGAGTCAAGCATCATATAGACCGAGTTGAAACCCTGCTTATCGTTCGAAAGCTGTTTCATCAGCGACTGTGTGAGCCTGGCATTTACGTGTGTCCAGATATCTATAATCTGGTTATAGCGTTCATTATTTGTAATAAAGCCCATACTGTAGTTGTTCAGTACCTCCTCTACCTGTTCATAGCCTTCGGCGACAAACTTTTCTTTTTCCTCGGGAATGATAACATCATCGAGGTTAAAGGAGAGACCTCCCTTGAAGGCAGAATAGAATCCCAGGTTCTTTATTGCATCGAGAAAATCTGCAGTTTTTGCCATCCCGGCAAGTTTCAGAACACGTCCGATAATGTCCCTGAGGGATTTCTTTGTAAGGATCTCATTAATAAAGCCAACTTCTTTAGGTACAAACTGGTTAAAAATAACCTTGCCAACCGTTGTTTCTATGATATGATTCACCATTTCACCATTGACCCTGTCATTAACCTTTACTTTAATTATGGCATGCAGGTCAACCTTACCCTCATTATGTGCAATAGTAACCTCTTCAGGTGAATAAAATGACAGGCCTTCGCCCCTCATTTTTTCCTTATCGGTACTCTTTCTTCCCTTCGTCATATAATAAAGTCCAAGTACCATATCCTGAGAAGGAACTGTAATAGGTGCTCCGTTAGCAGGATTAAGGATATTATGTGAAGCCAGCATAAGCATCTGGGCCTCCAGTATTGCTCCGTTCCCAAGTGGCAGATGCACTGCCATCTGGTCACCATCGAAATCAGCATTAAAGGCTGTACATACAAGAGGGTGAAGCTGAATGGCTTTCCCCTCAATAAGTTTGGGCTGAAATGCCTGTATACCAAGTCTGTGAAGAGTAGGTGCACGGTTAAGAAGAACAGGATGTCCTTTAAGTACATTCTCAAGAATATCCCACACAACAGGGTCTTTCCTGTCGACAATCTTCTTGGCCGATTTGACTGTCTTAACTATGCCTCTTTCAATAAGTTTCCTTATAATAAATGGCTTATACAGTTCTGCTGCCATATCTTTTGGAAGTCCGCATTCATGCAGGTTAAGCTCAGGTCCCACAACGATAACAGAACGTGCAGAATAATCAACTCTTTTTCCAAGGAGGTTCTGACGGAATCTTCCCTGTTTACCTTTAAGGCTGTCGCTCAATGATTTAAGAGGTCTGTTTGCGTCCGTCTTAACTGCATTGGCTTTTCTTGAATTATCGAAGAGTGAATCAACAGCCTCCTGGAGCATTCGTTTTTCGTTCCTGAGAATCACCTCCGGAGCTTTTATCTCTATAAGTCTTTTCAGACGGTTATTCCTGATTATCACTCTCCTGTAAAGATCATTCAGGTCGCTTGTGGCAAATCGTCCGCCATCAAGAGGAACAAGTGGTCTCAATTCAGGAGGGATGACTGGAACCACTTTTATAATCATCCACTCCGGTTTGTTTACATGTTTTGAATCTCTGAAGGCCTCAACAACCTGGAGGCGCTTAAGGGCCTCATTTTTACGCTGTTGTGAAGTTTCAGTATTTGCCCTGTGTCGAAGTGAATATGATATCTCGTCAAGGTCAAGACGGTTCAGAAGCTTGTAAAGAGCCTCAGCTCCCATATCTGCAACAAACTTATCGGGGTGATTCTCCTCAAGATACTGGTTTTCCTTTGGCAGCGATTCAATGATATCAATGTACTCCTCCTCAGTAAGAAAATCGAGGGTTTTCACGCCATCAACCTCTTTTATGCCTGGATTAACCACAACATATCTTTCATAATAGATTATCGAATCGAGTTTCTTTGTAGGAAGACCAAGAAGATAACCTATCTTGTTGGGCAATGAACGGAAGTACCAGATATGTGCAACAGGGACAACAAGTGAGATATGTCCCATTCTTTCACGCCGCACCTTCTTTTCGGTGACTTCCACACCACAGCGGTCGCACACTATACCCTTATAACGTATCCTCTTGTACTTTCCGCAGTGACATTCGTAATCTTTTACCGGTCCGAATATCCTCTCACAGAATAAGCCGTCACGTTCAGGTTTGTAGGTACGGTAGTTTATTGTTTCAGGCTTCAGCACTTCACCACTGGAGCGGTCAAGTATCTCTTCAGGTGAAGCAAGACCTATTGAGATTTTTGAGTAACTGGTCTTTGTTTTGTTATCTCTTCTGAATGACATATACTGAATATTATTTTTTACTAAAACTAAAAATCCAAACCCTTGCGAAATACCTAATCGAGTATTACGCTAAGTCCGAGTCCTCTCAGTTCATGAAGCAATACGTTAAGCGATTCAGGGATACCAGGTAATGGCATCGGTTCACCTTTTACTATAGCCTCATATGCTTTTGCACGTCCAACGACATCATCCGATTTAATAGTAAGTATCTCCTGTAGAATATGAGCAGCCCCGAATGCTTCGAGAGCCCATACTTCCATTTCTCCGAAACGTTGTCCACCGAACTGTGC
>CAZKWD010000097.1:4518-7912 GCA_964556175.1 uncultured Rikenellaceae bacterium | reverse complement strand
CAGGCGGGTCCCTGCGTTTATAATTGCTTCGATCTCTGATAATAGTTCGTTCATCTCAAGTCCCTTGGCTTCGGCTACATCTTCAAGAGATCGTTTCATGTCAATACTCTGTATGATATAAACCTTTATCCCTGACTTGTTTACAACTGATTTTACGACCATATCGAGCGGCCTGATTATCTCTTTTTCTTCAACATACTTTTTAATTATATCAATGAATTCGGCACCGTATCTCTGGGCTTTACCTGCGCCAACACCCGAAATATTCTGAAGCTCATCAAGGGTAATGGGGTATTGAATAGCCATATCCTCGAGGGAGGGATCCTGGAATATTACAAACGGAGGCACCTCTTTCTGTTTCGATATTTTCTTGCGAAGATCCTTAAGGATGCTGAAAAGCTCTTCATCGACAGCTGCAGTTTTGGCTCCGAAGGCATTTTCTTCATCTGTTGTATCAGCATAGTCATGGTCTTCCGCAAGCATAAAGGATACGGGGTTCTTAAGGAATCCCATTCCTTGCTCGGTTACCTTCAACAGCCCATAATTTTCTATATCTTTTGTCAGAAATTTAGCAATTAGTGCCTGTCTGATAACCATGTTCCAGTATTTTTCATCCTTTTCTTCCCCCATACCGAAAAACTCGAGCTTATGATGCTTATATGACTTTATAGAGGATGTCATTTTCCCTGACAGGATATTAGCTATGTGATCGGCTTTGAATTTCTCCTTTACAGCAAGTATTGTTTCGAGTATATTAACTACTGATTCACTGCCTTCGAATTGTGCTTTCGGGTGGAGGCAGTTATCGCATGCTTCGCAGTTATCCTTCTCGTATTCTTCCCCGAAATAATGAAGCAGCAGTTTTCTGCGGCAGACGGATGATTCTGCATACGACACTGTTTCAAGAAGCAGTTGTTTGCCTATCTCCTGTTCTGCTATCGGTTTACCCTGCATAAATTTTTCCAGCTTCATTATATCATTATAACTGTAATAGGCAATACAATTCCCTTCACCTCCATCACGGCCGGCACGACCTGTTTCCTGATAATATCCCTCAAGGCTTTTAGGTATGTCATAATGGATCACGAACCTCACATCCGGTTTATCTATTCCCATTCCAAAAGCTATAGTAGCAACAATGACGTCTGCCTCTTCCATAAGGAATTTATCCTGGTTCAGCGTTCTGGTAGCTGAATCCATGCCTGCATGATATGGGAGCGCCTTGATTCCATTTACCTTAAGCACTTCAGCTATCTCTTCCACTTTCTTCCGGCTCAGGCAATATATAATACCTGATTTGCCAGGGTTGTTCTTTATGTATTTTATTATCTCTTTGGTAACATCCTGCTTCGATTTTACCTCATAATAAAGGTTTGGTCTGTTGAAGGATGACTTAAAAACTTCAGCCTCAAGGATTTCGAGATTTTTTTGTATATCGTGCTGTACTTTAGGGGTTGCCGTTGCAGTAAGAGCTATGATGGGCGATCTGCCTATCGTATTAATAATAGGTCTTATTCGCCTGTATTCAGGTCTGAAGTCGTGACCCCATTCTGATATGCAATGAGCTTCATCTATTGCATAGAATGATACTTTTACATTTTTAAGGAATTCGATGTTTTCTTCTTTTGTAAGAGATTCCGGTGCAACGTAGAGAAGCTTAGCCCCGCCGTTAAGCACATCTTTTTTAACACGTGCTATTTCTGTTTTAGTAAGAGAAGAATTAAGAAAATGAGCTACCTCGTCGCTGGTACTGAAGTTGCGCATGGCATCCACCTGGTTCTTCATCAGTGCAATCAAAGGGGATATTACTATCGCAGTACCCTGACCTATAACAGCTGGCAACTGATAGCAAAGAGATTTTCCTCCGCCGGTAGGCATGAGAACAAAAGCATCCCTTCCTGCGAGAACATTTTTGATTATCTGCTCCTGGTTTCCCTTAAATGTGTTAAAACCAAAATACTTTTTCAGATAATCATGTATAATTGCATCACTTACCATTTTCGTGTTAATTGGCAATAATGAACGCTGTCAAAAGCTTACCTTTTAAACAGTTATCCTAAATTAATAAATTTCTAGATCAAATACCAGAATTTTGTAATTATTAACATAATTGTTTTCCGTAAATTCAACGTATAACAAGCATTATATTGTTTTGACCAATAAGTTTTATCATCTTTACAGGCTGAATTTTTAAGAATACCTGCAACTATGGCTTTGGACTGGACGAAATGGAAGAAACGTCAGGGTGAAATGTCATTCCTTGAACATCTCGAAGAGCTGAGGTGGCATATAATCCGTTCAATACTGGCCATATTAATTTTCATGGTTGTGGCATTTATGTTTAAGAATTTTATTTTCGATTCAATAATCCTCGCACCAAAAGATCCTCAATTTATTACCAACAGGCTTTTATGTGGACTGGGTCACCTGGTGAATACCAGCCTTTTATGCATAAACACCCAGCCATTCAACCTTATAAATATTAAAATGTCGGGGCAGCTGACCACACATATTGCTGTAGCCATGGTATCGGGGGTGATACTGGCATTCCCAATTATTTTATGGGAATTCTGGAAGTTCCTTAAACCCGCTCTCCATTCCAATGAGGAAAAACATACCCGTGGAGCAGTTTTTTCTGCTTCGCTTCTTTTCTTTACAGGTGTTCTTTTCGGGTATTTTCTTCTTACTCCCCTCTCGATTCATTTTCTCAGCAGATATGAAGTCAGCGCTGACGTCACCAACCAGATAAATATAAGGTCATATATAGGCACGCTTTCTTCGATATGCCTTGCGACAGGACTTATATTTGAACTCCCGATAATAACATTTTTCCTGACTAAGATAGGTTTGGTCACTCCGGCATTCATGAGAAAATACAGAAAACATTCTATTGTTGTAATTGTTGTTCTTTCAGCAATAATTACACCTCCTGATGTGTTTTCACAGATACTTGTATGTTTTCCTCTTCTTTTTCTTTATGAAATAAGCATCCTGATCTCAAAACGGGTAATGAAGAACAAAGAAAAAAATCATGCGGATTTTATGGAAAATAATGCTTCGGACAGCACTGAAAATTCTACAAATTAATATTCAGTATGAAACTTTATACCAAAAATCTGGTTAAAAAATACCGAAACCGTACTGTAGTCGATAATGTGTCAATCGAGGTTGAACAGGGAGAGATAGTGGGTCTTCTTGGTCCGAATGGTGCCGGCAAGACAACTTCCTTCTATATGATAGTCGGCTTGATAAGACCCAGACAGGGAAGGATATTTCTTGACAACGAAGAGATAACAACTCTTCCCGTATATAAGCGGGCACGAAAAGGTATTGGATATCTCGCACAGGAAGCTTCGGTTTTCAGGAATCTTTCCGTTGAAGACAATTTGCGTGC
>CAZKWD010000097.1:0-4418 GCA_964556175.1 uncultured Rikenellaceae bacterium | reverse complement strand
CGAAATTTGAGCTTCGCAGATAAGTCATCCTGGTTGTTATTATTTTTTTTCTATACCTTTGCGAAAATTATAAATGCGGATGTGTCGTAATTGGTAGCCGAGCAAGATTTAGGATCTTGTGTCTTTATGACGTGGGGGTTCGAGTCCCTTCATCCGCACAAATATGGCAAACCGCCTTTAACCTCTTTAACAGTGCGTTTTAGCGGTTTTTTTAAATGTGCATTAAATAAATATAATATGGATATTACCAGAGAAAACAATGATGATCTGAATGCGGTTCTGAAAATACAAATTACTAAAGCAGATTATGAGGATAAAGTTGAAAATTTGCTGAAAGATTACCGGAAAAAGGCAAAAATTAAAGGATTTCGTCCGGGCATGGTCCCTATAGGACTCATAAGAAAAATGTATGGCAATGCTGTAAAGGTAGATGAGATCAATAAAGTTGTCTCTAAAAGTATCCATAAATATTTCACCGATGAGAAACTGGAGATCCTCGGGGATCCCCTGCCAAAAACTGATGAGCTTGAAAATATTAACTATGAAATCCAGGAGGATTTCAACTTCTCTTTTGAACTTGGTCTGGCCCCGGCTGTGGAACTTAATATCAGCAAGAAAAATAAGGTCATTTCATATGATATTATCATCGACGAGAAGATGAAAAATGATCATGTGGATAATTATACCCGCCGATTCGGTGAGTTCAGAAAAGCTGATATATCAGAAGATAAGGATATTCTTAAAGGCAGAATTGAAGCCATAAATGATGATGGAAATCCTTCGCCCGAAGGCCATGTTACAGATGATTCCACCCTTGCTATTGATATTATCAATGATGATAAAACTAAGAAGGATTTCATAGGTAAAAAGGTTAATGATTCTATCGATTTCGATGTAAGAAAAGCATTCCCCAATGAGAACGAAATTGCAGGATTGCTGAAAATGAAAAAGGAGGAGGTTAAGGATATCGGTGGTAACTTCAGGTTTACCATCAGTGAAGTATCAAGGTTCTACCCTGCAGAGATAGGAACAGACCTTTTTAATAAGATTTATGGGGAAGGTGTAATCAACTCTGAAGAAGATTTTTTGAAAAAAATTGAGGAGGAGATTACGGCAAGTCTAAACCATGAGAGTGATTACAAACTTATGCTGGACATTAAAGAGCTGGCGATTGAAAAAACTGATCTCAGGCTTCCTGAGGATTTTCTGAAAAGATGGCTGCTTAAGGTTAATGAAAATACTACTGAGGAACAGATAGAAAAGGAATTCGACAACTTCAGGAAAGATCTGAAGTGGCAGCTTATAAGGAATAAGGTAGCAAAAGACAATGAAGTTAAGATTACAGAAGAAGAGCTGCAGAAAGAAGCTGAAAAAATAACCCGGTACCAGTTTCAACAGTATGGATTGTTCTACGCTACAGATGAACAGATATCAAACTATGCCAGGGAAACACTGAAAAAAGAGGATGATGCAAAAAGAATCGCCGATAAGATTCTTGAAGATAAAGTCCTCGGCTTGCTGAAAGAGATTGTGAAAATTGATAATAAGAGTATCGCGGTTGAAAAATTCAACAAGCTTTTTGAATAGTAATCAGTGTATTGCAGTGATAATTATAATTTAAGTATCTTTGTTTGTTAATTTCAAAAAGTAATAAAATGAGCAATACTGACGATTTCGGAAAATATTCGAGAAGTAAATTTGGTATCAGCAGTTTGACACTGCACAGGTTATCATCGATATGGGGCAGTTATATATCTCCGACCATTATTGAGGAAAGACAATTGAATGTGGCATCCATGGATGTATTTTCCAGGCTGATGATGGACAGGATAATCTTTCTCGGCCTGCCTATCGACGATTATGTAGCAAATATAATTGAGGCTCAGTTGCTTTATCTTGATTCTTCTGACCCTGGAAAAGATATACAGATCTATTTTAACACTCCTGGAGGTTCGGTTCATGCGGGACTTGGAATTTACGATACAATGCAGTATATCTCAGCCGACATAGCAACTATCTGCACGGGGATGGCCGCTTCTATGGGAGCAGTCCTTCTTACCGCTGGCAAAAAAGGTAAAAGATCCGCACTGAAGCATTCAAGGATAATGATCCACCAGCCTATGGGCGGAGTTGAAGGCCAGGCTTCAGATATCGAGATCCAGGCACGCGAGATACTCAAACTTAAAAAAGAGCTTTTTGAAATTATTGCTTTCCATTCAGGCAATCTTGTTGAAAAAGTCGAAAAAGATTCCGACAGAGATCACTGGATGACATCACAAGAAGCAAAAGATTACGGGATGATTGATGAAATCCTTGAAAAAACAGAACGTTAGGAAAAATGGATAAATGTTCATTCTGCGGCAGAACGAAAAAAGAGGCCAATATGCTTGTCGCCGGGCTGGAAGGCCATATATGTGACCATTGCATTGAACAGGCTTACAGCATAATGAATGAAGAGCTCGGCACCAAAAAAAGTATAAGGTTCGATGCAATTAACCTCCTTAAACCTTCCGAGATAAAGAGTCTCCTTGACCAATATGTCATCGGACAGAACATGGCCAAAAAGATAATATCCGTGGCAGTCTATAATCATTATAAAAGACTGATGCAAAAACCGGAGGATGATGATGTTGAAATAGAAAAATCAAACATTATCCTTGTTGGAGAAACAGGTACCGGGAAGACCCTTCTGGCCAGGACAATAGCAAGAATACTTCATGTTCCCTTTACTATAGTCGATGCAACCGTGCTTACCGAAGCAGGTTATGTGGGTGAAGATATAGAAAGTCTTCTTACCCGCCTGCTCCAGAATGCTGAATATGACGTAAAAGCAGCAGAAAAGGGGATTGTTTTTATTGATGAGTTAGATAAAATTGCCCGAAAGGAGGGAGATAATCCTTCAATAACCCGTGATGTGTCAGGTGAGGGAGTTCAACAGGGTTTGCTTAAGCTGCTCGAAGGATCAATAGTAAATGTACCTCCCCAGGGTGGCCGTAAACACCCGGAACAGAAAATGATACCGGTAGACACAAAGAATATTCTCTTTATATGCGGAGGTGCATTCGTAGGTATCGAGAAAAAAATAGCCAGCAGGCTTAATACGCAGATAATTGGTTACGGGGCTTCTAAGATCAGGGAAAAGATAGATAAAGATAACCTGCTGCAATATGTTGCTCCACAGGATCTTAGAGCTTACGGCCTGATTCCCGAGATTATCGGAAGACTTCCGGTTATCACACATCTTGATCCACTCGACAGAAAAGCACTGAGATCTATTCTCACTGATCCTAAAAATGCGCTTGTAAAGCAATATTTCAAGCTGTTCAAAATGGATAATATTGAGCTCTCTTTTGCTGACGGGGTTCTCGATTTCATAGTTGATAAAGCCATTGAATTTAAGCTTGGTGCACGCGGCCTCAGGTCAATATGCGAAACAATAATGCTCGATGCCATGTACGAAATGCCTTCACTGGGGAAAGATGAGCTTACAATAACTGTCGATTATGCATCACGTAAGCTGGAAAGAATAGATTTGAAGGTACTGAAGGCATCTTAAGGAGAGACGCTGCATACTCTGTGCCTGAGCCTTAATGTGATCTCTTTTGATTCATCACCCATAGTAACTGTAGCGACAGCGTCACATTCGCCGGTACCAAAATCTAATTCAAAAGGCTCCATCCCTGTCCTTTCGATACTTATTATACCGCTTACCAGAAACCTGCATACGCGTTTCCAGTGCAGGGCTGTGGTTATTGTCCTGGTATAGAGTCCGGCTATCCATTCCTTCTGATGCTCAAATGAGCGTTCTATGGCCTGGCTGTCAGGCAATGTCAGCTTACCATCGGTCAGCGTGGCAGAGATCACAAGGTTCTGACTATTATTATATCCCATATTTTCGAGCACGTATAATCCTTCAACTTTTATGCCGTTGATATAATAATCCTCAAATGTGACGCTTCGCTCAGATCCAATTTCCATTCTCGGACCTGTAATTGTTATGATTATCATTCCTGCCCTGGTGTTTTCATAAAACCCTGTACAACCTGATCCATAATCAATCGTGATGGTTTTGGGCCATAAATTATCCTCCGGGTGAGTTATTGTTACCGAAGGACATGAATCAGATAACATGATATCATAATCCGATTTTGAAGCCTCTCCCTTCTGGAAACCATCAAGAATTATATCGGCATAGTCAATTGTATTGAATACATCATCAAAAATAGCGCTGCTCACTGCATCATCATCAGCAAGATCAATGCTTGCCTGATCAAGAATAGCTTCTTTCTTACAGGATGATAATGTGATAATTGCAAGTGATACGATAAGGAGAAAAATCTTTTTTTCCATAAGTCCTATTGTTTAAGTAAATAATTCCGACTAACAAACATTTAGATTGCAGTAATAACAAAAGGTTT
>CAZKWD010000096.1:0-7939 GCA_964556175.1 uncultured Rikenellaceae bacterium | reverse complement strand
CAGGCGGCAACGCCTGCCGTTTCTGTTCTGAGACGGCTGGTTCCAAGGTGTACGGGAATAATACCCTTACTGACAGCCAAATCTGTTTCCTCTGCAGTGAAATCACCTTCAGGACCAATCATAATAATTGCGGGCACTCCCTTTTTATATACCTCCGCTATACTCTTGCGTTCTGTTTTACTGTTACAATTTGCGAGCATCACTATTCCTTCAGTCCTGTTATTCAGAAAATCACTGAATAAACAGGGTGGATTCAGGATTGTACCCTGAGCTTTAAGTGACTGTTTCATGGCAGAAATGATAATATTCCGGATCCGTTCAGGTTTAATACCTGGTTTTTCGGTATTCCTGCAGATCAGGGGAGTGATCTCATCAATACCGATTTCGACACTTTTTTCAACAAACCATTCGAACCGTTCAGAATTTTTTAGTGGCGATATGGCGATATGCAGCCTGTAATTCCTGTTTTCAAAATCTATAATAACATTAAGGATTTGTATTGCACATTTCTTCTGATCAGCATCATCTATTTTACCCTCATAAAGGTTCCCTTTTCCGTCAATTAATCTTACGGAGTCTCCTTTTTTCATTCTGAGAACCCTGATTATGTGCTTTGATTCCTTCTCATTAAGAATATAAGTATTACCAGAAACATCAGGGGCATAAAATACCTGCATCGTGGACTTTTATTTTAAAATAGCAAATAAACTTCTACTGGTTGAATGGATTCATCTCATCATCGGCGCCAGTCATTCTTCTGAGAAATCTTGAAAGCCGGTCTTCCACGGCGATCATATATGTATAAGGTTCTCTTACTGAAGAGTCAGGATGTTTTCTGTCTTTCTGTTTTATGTTGGCTATAAGCGTGTTATAATTAATATTCCCAGCCTGTGTCATCATATTACCCCTTATATAGGAGAAGTAGTACCATGTTGATTCATCAGTTTTAAGATAAATATCGAATATATCTCCCGATCTTCTTCGCTGGATCTCAATAAAGCCGTCAACATAAACATTTACTGGTTGTGTTCCTATGAATCCGATACCTATTTTTCCTGTTGACCTGAATGAAGATGAAGATTCGTTCCAGTAGAGCTTGACATCGTTAAGCAGCAACTCAAAGTTGAATTCTTTTGGCAGGTTCCTGGTAGTTCCAAACAGATTCAGGTCTTCTTTAATACGGTTGGCAGCTTCATCTCCTATAAGATCTTTCATCCCCTTGTTATAGATTTCGCTGTTAAGGTTTACCGCTTTCAATGTCGGCATCATTCGTATTTCATCGCTCATCATCGTAAGCGCTTCGGGTGAGAAGTAAAAATCAAAAGCCATAATAGCTTCAATGTTAACATCTCCGGAATCGAGGTTATGTAGAACTTTCCCGGCGCTTTTCATATTGACTAGGTCATAATCTGTTCCAAAATTGAGCTTCCCTTCACCCGACAATAAGCAGTAATTCCTGTCATAAGCTATCATGTTACCGTGAAGGCTCTGGTCAGCCAGTTTTTCACGTGATGCGATCAGATACCTGTTTTTGGCTTTCTCATAATAGAGAAAGCCGTAAGAGTTGACCAGGTTTACGTCGGTCCAGGATTTCTGTGCTGAGAGAAAAGCAGGGTAAATATGGATTGAATCAATATTGATAAATGAACCGGAGAAGACCATATTATCGTTTATATCTCGCGGTTTCTCACTTATCGGTATCATCACGTTCTCAGGATCGATGTATGATTTGAATTTAACCGGGTAGCTTTTAATTTCATCGCAATTATGAATTATCCCGGCCGAACCTGTAAATGAGAGCAGTTTATTTCTGGCATAGAGGTTGACATCACCTGAAAATGTAAAATAGGGGCTAAACATAAAATCTTGACTGACAGGTATATAGCCTTTTGCGCTTGTTGCCATCGTATCGACAGTGACTTCCGTGAAACTTATCTGCTGTACATCCTTATTCTCATCAACGTAATCATAAATTGCACTGCCATAATAACGTTTTGTCGATTCTATATCAATTTTTGCCGAATGAAGTATATGGTTATTATTAACTGCCACAACCGCATTTTGCAGTTGTTTTATTTTAGCTCTCCTGTTAATAGTGATCTTCCCTTCTTCAGGTTGAATAAGGGCATCAGCAATAGGTATATAATTGATATCTTCTGCTTCAATATACTCCTCGTTAAGATGATATGACCCTTTCCATGAGGAGAATGAAATGGTATCACCTATAACATTTGTTGCAAAGAAGGTTGGTTTGTCGAGATTTGCGAAATCAAGTGCGAGGAGCTTATCCGGAGGCAACAGCTCAGAACCTGTTTTTCCTTGTTGTTCCATATCAAGTACCCGGGTGCCCATGTCATAGGTAAAATCTGTCATGGTACATATATACTGTATCTCCGGGAATTTAACCATTGATGTATCTGTGTTCAGATGAAACTGTGTTGTCTGAAGACCAAAATTGACATCCGTTCTGACATTTTCAGCAATAAATGCATATCCGGCGGCAGTAGAGGTTGATTTTAAGTTATAAACCGAAGTATCAGCTTTTATCTGGTTGGTAGTAAAACTGAAGAGATCTGAGGTTATCCTTGAATCAACAGTATTAACAATACCTGATCCGCTTAATACTGAAGGTGTGAGTGTAAGGCTCCCGTCAAGTGTGGTTCCATTCTCAAACATTTCAAAGTTTTTGCCCTTTGCATTAGATGCAAGCCACTCATCTTTCCTTGTCAGCCATTTTATTGAGACATCTTCACTGTTAATGTCAGGGAATAGCCCGGCCCCGTCTTGAACAACATTAAATGCAGTAGCCTCTGTGAGCATCGAATCAGGGAAGAATTTATACTCTTCCGATACGGTGGTGGATGTCAGATGTTTAAGGCTGCCACTGCCGATTAATCCCTGGTTGCTCATACTGAGATTATCGTATAGTATGCCCTTTTTCCCGTACACTTCTACTCCCTCTTCCGGTACGGCCATATTGAATCCCAGAGAATTATTTTCCTGTATGGTCAGGTATTGCTGGGTTGGCTCCAGGATATTCCCTGCAACGAATTCACCGGCAAGGTTCATATCTTCGTTCGAGTAGTGATCTATATTTTCATAGGTGAAGGGATCAACCTTAAAATAAAAGTCCCCCTGCGGATAAATCCCTTCGAGTCCGGGTATTTTATCAAAGAAGATATAAGAGAAAGTTACGGCATTAATAATAGGATACTGCTTGAGGCTTTTAAGTCCCGACTTATTATCCGGTTCATCAATATAAAGCTCGGCGGTTCCCATCTGAATAAGGTTATCGACATCTTTGATCACAGGATTACCATAGTCATCCCTTTCGTCTGTTTCCACAGCAATCCTGATGGAATCAATCTTCTCGAGCCTAATCTTAAAAGTATCATAGCTGAATGAGAAATTGTGGCCAAAGACGGTGAACAGGCCTGCCTGCACGACTCCGTCAAAGGCAATACTCCTGTTTTTACCTATTACAAGTTGTCTTTTGTAGGGATAAATTGCCACTCGCTGTGAATCACTCAGGTAGACTCCTGATACACCGTTTACTGTTAGCCTGAAATTCCTGAGATCAAGAATGGCGTTATCAGTCGGGGCAGATGTTTCACTGATAATATTAAGGACATCATAATCTTTTCTTTTTGCATAAGAGTCAAGAAAATCGTCAACCTTGTCCTTTAGGGTTATTTCATTATACTTACGGTCATAAAAAACAAATCCCCTGTTAGCCATATCGATACACAAACCGGTAACAGCTTCAACGGGTCTGTTGAGCCATCTGGCAAATTCCTCAACAGGGAATGTGGTTGAATAAAACCATTCCGCAAACTTTTTAAGTCTGAAGAGGGGGTGGTAATCATCAATTCCTGCCAGCCTCATGAAATAGTTTTCATTATAGAATGATGTGGATTCAAATTGTGCCTGACCCAGTGCAGCTCCTCTCGGTCTTGAAAGTATTATTTTTGAATTGTTCATGTCCCATGACAGATACTCAAAATACATGTCGAGGCTGTGAAAGGAGTCGAAATAAGGGCTTTTTGACACCGAATTGGAGCCGCGAAAGAGATTGACCTGTCGTAAAGCTGCATTATAGGAAAATCCCAGGTTTGAATGATAAATAGAATCTTCATCAAGGTACAGCGACATGCTTACTTCACCACTGTTGAGTCCGACCTTGGAAAAGATAAACTCATCTGATTTTATGTTAAGGTAGAGTGTGTCATTTCTGAAAAGAGTGATCTTAGCAGGCAGGAACTGTGTTCCGGAACCCTTTACAGTAGCTCCTTCAAATGTAAGCCCGCCTTCATAATTTACTCCCTCATAAATATTTTCCAGCCGAAACTCCTTAATATATGTCTCAAAACGCGGAAAGTTGGCTCTCTCTTTATTTTTATATGTGATCGACTGATCTGACAGTGTTCCGTAAACAGGTTCCCTGAAATATGTTGTGTGAGTCAGTTTTGCAGAATCAATAGTAAAGTTGTTTCTTGTAATATTGATGATATAATCCTTAATTTCTGCAAATACATCGTCCCTTGCATAGCCTGCTTTTTCCCAGGTTACAATGCCTTTTTTCCCATGAAATTGTTGTATTTCAGGGAAATAATAGCCTGAAGCATTATATATCTCAGTACTGTCCTTTTGAGAATAACAAGTTAGAGTGGCATCTGTTATCTCAACATAGAACACAGTGTCATGCAAAAATACCAGTGGCTTGTCCTTTACTTTCCAGCGTATAGCCGATGATTCAGAGAGAACATTATCTTTGATCATCAGCCCGGTATTCCTGATATACCTGGCAATATTATCAGTTGAGAACCTTGGATTGAAGACCGTCTCGCTTAGTCCTGTAAGCCAATTACCCAGTATCTCCTCCGAATCTCTCTTTTCGTTAAATGCTTTAAGAGTCAGGAAAAAGTCATTAAAGTGTGGTACCGGCCTCATCGACCTTGCTGAGAACTGGCTTGTGATATCAATTATCCGTGTCATGTTCTCCCTGCTGAAGGCAGCACTGTCCCAGCTGGTAAGAAAGTTATTCAGATTGGCTTTCTGTTCATCATTCAGGTTTGGTCCCATGAATTGTGTAAGTTCCTCACGATATTTCTCAGGATCACCTGTAAATGGGGATCTTACCTGTGAAAACAGCTGGCTGGGATATAATACCCCGAATAACAAGAACATAAAAGCCAGTCTCTTTAACATAATATTATTTTATAAAGCTTCAACTATAGCAATAAAATCATCTTTTTTCAGGGAGGCACCGCCAATCAGCCCTCCGTCCACATCGGGTTTTGAAAATATTTCGGCGGCATTTGACGGTTTACAGCTTCCTCCATACAATATCGTCAGTTGCTCTGCCGATTCATTCCCATATTTCTCCCTTACCAGTCCGCGGATATATTGATGCATCTCCTGAGCCTGTTCGGGAGTTGCTGTCAGTCCGGTTCCAATTGCCCATACAGGTTCATAAGCTATGATTATTCTCTTCATATCATCGGCAGAGAATGTGAACAGACCCTCTTCCATCTGTCTCCTGACTACAATGAAATGTTTCTCCTCTTCACGCTCCTCCTTCACTTCGCCGCAGCAGAAAATTACCGACAGGCCATTGTCAAGTGCAAGTGTTGTTTTCCTGTTAAGGAGCTCGTCATCCTCATGGTAATAGGTTCTCCGTTCAGAGTGTCCGATGATGACATAGCCGGCACCGGTGCTTTTGATCATGCTTGCAGATACCTCTCCTGTGTAGGCACCGGATTGTTCGGATGCACAGTTTTGAGCACCCAGTGATACATTCCCGTTTTTCAGTATTTCAGCCACTCCTGAAAGATGTATAAAGGGTGTGCATACAATAACCTCTGTCTTTGTGGAAGGTTTCTTTCTGAAATATTCATCGATAGCTTGTGCAAATACGAGTCCCTCTTGCAGATCCATATTCATTTTCCAGTTACCGGCAACAATCTTTTTCCTCATATTATAATGTATTAAAATTAAAATTATTGTGTATAAAACATTTCGCCAAACACCTCTTTTTCAGGGAGATTTGCCCATGACCATTTACCTGTTACGGTACCCTCTTTTAACATCATATAACCGGGATTTGACCTGATCATGGTTTTCAATGTTATCTCATCAGTAAAGCAGAAGGTGAGCCCGTTGTTATATTTCATTACTTCATCGGCACCTGAAGCTGTCAGTATACAAAAGTTGATCATATTATCCATGCAGTAATAGCCGAATTCAAATCCGTTTCTCAGCAATTCATGGTCAGTCTCTTCAAATTTTCTGACAATCATCAGTATGACAGGCTTTTGCGATGATAATATCTGATCTGTGAGATCTTCGTCATGGAGCGTGGTAATTGTGAAATCATGAATAGGTGGCAGAAATCCCTTTTTAACCAGAACAGACTTTTGTTTCACAAATTTCCATGTTGTATCATTTGCCGGGTAATTATCAAGAGTAAACTCCTTAACCTGGCCATCTTTTTCGTAAATGAATGTTGTCTCATATTTATCGACCGCTTTACCTTCGGGAATGATCATTTTATCAGGTATGTATGTGCCTTTTTTGTATGGAAGGAAATCGATCACGGGGAGATACTTCAGATTATAGAATATAAAGGATGCGAAAATAACCATCACTATGGATATAATTACCCATTCCCTTGTATATCCATGTTGAGCTACTATTCTCTTCCGTGTCATAAAAAGAAATAGAGCAGGCACCAGCAAAATGATATTTTTCCAGAATGTCTGCCAGTTGGTTAGATGAATAGCATCGCCAAAACATCCGCAGTCTGAAACCGGATTTGTAAGCGCAAGGATGAATGTCAGGGGGGTAAAGAATAGCATCATGATCATTATGATCCATATTCCGGTTTTTTGCCTTATATTGAACAGTACACTTAACCCGGCAATTAATTCTGCCGAACAAAGAAGAATAGCAAACAGAAGGCTGAAATCCTTCAGAAAGTCTATATGAAATGCCGTAAAATAATCCTGAAACTTGTATACCGTCCCCATGGGATCAATAGCCTTTACTACTCCCGAGAATATAAAAACTGTTCCTGCAATTATTCTGCTAATGATCCTTAAGATTCTCATTTTAAATAAGTTTTCTTTCATTTATAATTTCCAGGATGCGTTCAAAAATTACTTGTGGCGTCAGAATGTTCCCGTAATTATCACTGCAATTAATAACAGACAACTGTTCACAGGTCTCTGCTACTTCAATATAAATCTCACGCACTTTCTTCTGGAAGGCGAGAGACTCTTCGTGTATATCTTTTGTCCCGTTAAGGTAATCTCTGTCTTGTCCTGATCTTGATGAAGAGAGTTTCTTCTCTGTAAATGAAAACGGGACATCGAGGAAGATATTGAGATCGGGGAGGGGTATCCCGAAATGTTTGAATTCAAGATCCAGGATCCATTTCATAAGTTTTTTCCGGTCTCCGGTGTCGTCAAGTTTGGCACACTGGTATGCTATGTTTGAATAGGTATATCTGTCGAGAAGGACTATCTTACCTTTATTCAGCCAGCCGCTGATCAGATCCGAAGCATTTTTCCTGTCACCTGCATAGAGCATCGCCACCAGCCATGGATCGACTTCATTTAGTGCCCCGAATTCGCCTCTGAGGAATCTTGCAATCAGTTCTCCAAAATAGGGTGTGTTGGTCCTTGGAAAGTGAAGATATTCACAGCTATGGCCCCTCTTTGAAAAGAACGACTTCAATAATCTGATCTGTGTTGATTTACCCGCTCCATCAAGTCCTTCAACAACCAGCAGCTTCATCTTTTATTTATTTCTTAATTCACAAATGTAATAACCCTTCGCCAAAGATGAAAAATAAATTTCATCAAACTAATTTTACGGCTTCAGGCAATTGACCAAATGTATTAAGAAAAATCCATAGCAGGTGAATACTCTAATTTAA
>CAZKWD010000095.1:4336-7944 GCA_964556175.1 uncultured Rikenellaceae bacterium | reverse complement strand
ATTTGATATCAAGGTAATCATCACCGAAGACACGGAAAATACCGTCGACGCCATAGGCAAAATTATATGATCCGTCTGCTCCCAGCCGGCTTGTTGCAATTGCTCCGATATAAGTATTATCATTTATTACCTGACGTCGTAATCTTAGCACACCGAAGTTCTCTGAAGGGAGAATATCTGTATAGGTTCCCGATGAATTTTTCTTTCGAAAAGGAGCGGTTTGCATATCCAGAAATCCCACATCCCACTTTTTCAGCCTGCCAGTCAGTCGTGCGCCACCATAAATACGTACAGGTTCCTGATTTCCCTCCTCATCCTCATCACTTAGTCCTATCCGACGGCTGTAGAACAGGTTATCATTTCTCCCTGTAGTGAAATCAAAAACACTTGCCCGCTCCAGGAAAAAGAGCCGCTTTTCAGGGAAATAGAGCGAATACCTGGTAAGATTAACCTGTTGATTATCAGCTTCAACCTGAGCAAAATCTGTATTAGCGGTGAGATCCAGAACAAGATTACTTGTAATGCCGTATTTAATATCCAGACCTGCATCAATTACAGGATCATCCGATTTTAAATACTCCGTTCTATCGTCGTTAAGGTCATATATGCTTTCAAAGCCGGCCAGCGCATACGGAGCAATATAAAGCGGCTTGCCTGGTTTTACGCCGCGAAGTACTATTTCCTGTGCCTGTGAGGGTTTCATGGCCGAGACATCACCCCAGTTGGGAGGGATAGCTGGAGAAAGATATGTTTCGTTTTTTGAGGGTATCCATCTTTGTATGATTATACCCATCCTTACTTCTCCATTAATTTCCTGAAACCGTATACTTGACAGGGGAATTCTTATTTCGGTTGTCCATCCTTCCTGATCCTGCTTTGTAACTACATCCCAGAAGGTATTCCAGCTCAGGTTCATCGGCATCTCGGTTGGGTTAGTACGAACAGCATCTTTCCGGATGCTTGCATCAAACCTCAAACCATCAGGCGAGGTAAAAAAAGCAACAGCATTCTCCTTGTCGTTATATGTGTCGAGAATAAATCCGAACCAATCACCGCCCATCCCCGAATAATCTCTTTTATAACTTGCAGATCTTATCATGGAAGCATCTTTGTAATAAAGTCTCGCCCCGGCATACATGTATTTATCATCATAAGCCATACGGATATCAGATCTTTCCGAAGGCTCTTTGCCGAATACAGGGGAGAACATGATCAGGTCAATGGGGTCAACCGACTGCCATGCTTCTTCATCGGGGATTCCGTCGAAATTAACAGGTTGTGAAACATGGTTGATTACAAGCGCCTCTTTAAGACTTGTATTTGATCCGGGCTGGCTGAATAAAATAACTCCCGGACAGATAAGGAGAAAAAATATAATCAGGTGGCGGATGTTCACGATTTACCATTTAATATTTATATGGGTGCCAAAGATATTAAAAAAGTGAAATGAAGTTGAAAAGTGGATATTATTTATGATTTTCAGGTAACGGATAATTCAGGATCTGCCCGTCAGCTTCAAGTCTTTCCCTGATATCATTATTATCAAGGTGATGTATATTTTCTTTATTTTCTATTGCTAAAGATGCGATTGTTCCGGCACTCTGCCCAAGTGTCATGTATACAGGCTCCATCCTGATTGATCCAAAGGCAATATGAGAGCTTGAAACACAAACCGGGACAAGTAAATTATTGCATTCTGACTTCACAGGCATTATAGCCCCCATGTCGATCTGGTACGGACGATCAGGTCTGACTCCGATATCTCCTTCGTTCTGGACAAATCCATCAGGAGTAACATACCTCTGAATATTATGTGAGTCCATTGTATATGAGCCCATCCCAACAGGCCTGGGCACGTCCCTTTTTCCGAGGACATCATTCTCTGTCATTACATATTCACCTATCATACGGCGTGCTTCTCTTACGTAGATGTTATAAGGCCAGTTACCGTTATCTGTAAACTCATCCTTTGCATATCCCCACTTATTCATCGTTTCCCTTACATCTGAGGGAATCCTTTTGTCAGTTGCCATAAAATAGAGCAATCCTTTTTGATATGTTTCATGCTCTTTGATTATATCTATTCTTTTTTCATAAGATGCTTCCGGGTAATCCCAGTTCATACCTATATTATCATAACTGAAGGGGCCATGATTATTTACATCAGTTTTCATGTTGGGTATAGGATCATATTTTCCGAAAAACTCATTCCATCTTGTCTCCGATAATCTTACAAGAAGTTCATACTGGGTACTGTCATAACCCTCAGGTTTTGTTATCAGTACCCTGTTTTCAGGATGTTGTGTAAGACAGAGTCTGAAGCAATATGCCTGGATTTTATTATCTCCTGTCCCATTTTCACCGGGAACCTCTGATGAAATACGAGGAAGAAGCCCGCTTGACGGATCACCCGGTATCTTATAGGGATCAATATTATCCTTGAACCAATGACCATGATGGAATGCATCTTTCTGCACCCCGTTCCATGTTTCATTATAAATGCTGTTTCCTTCACGGCCAACAGTATAATTAACACCTGCTGCAGCCATAAGATCCCCCTCATAAGTTGCATCAATATAAACTTCACCTTTGAATATCTTACCGCTGAGAGTTTGTATTGAAATTATTGACTCTTTATTCTTTTTAACTCCGGTTTCCCTGTTAAGCCATTCATCCCTGAAAACAGTTATCTTATTGTCTGTTATCATTTTCTCAAAAGCCTCTTCTGCAACATGAGGCTCAAAGATCCACATGGTTCGCTTTTCACCGTCGATGGCAGGACTGCCCTGGCCGCGGTTGCCATATTCCGATTGTTCTTGCCATTTCCATGATTCGGGCTTTTGATAATGATCATAGACCAGATGATAAAACTCTCTTGCAAGACCACCGATAACTTCCTTGTTGCCTGTATCTGTAAATCCCAGTCCTGAAGAGGAGAGCCCTCCGAGATGCATATCCGGAGAAACCATAATTACAGATCTGTTCATTCTGCTAACCTGTACGGCGGCCATTACTGCTGATGAAGTACCGCCATAGACAATTACATCTGCATAATATGTTTTAACGCCTGTTTCATTACTGCATTGATTTAAAAGGAGAAAGGAAGGCAGGAGTAATAAATAAATAAGTTTGTTTCTCATGGATTTCTTTTTAAGATGGATTATAGTATTATTCATGTTACTTTTTAGGGAACCATGGGATGAAAGCACTTGTTTTTTCAATGTACTCTTTATACTTAGGTTTCTTCTCTTTCAGGCTCTTTTCGAGAATGGCTACTCCGGAGACCTTTATTATCAGCAGGGTCATCAGCAGGGATCCCAGTGCAGGCAGCCAGCTTCCGGCGGCCAGGCAAAAGAAACCATAACCCCACCATACAGATGAATCTCCGAAATAATTCGGGTGACGGGTGTAACGCCAGAATCCCTTATCAAGGACCTTTCCCTTATTAGCAGGATCAGCTTTAAAAACGGCAAGCTGCCAGTCTCCTCCGGCTTCAAAGACAATGCCTGTGATCCAGAAAAATATTCCGATCCCGTCGAGAATATTCAAAGGTTTATTCTGTCCGTAAAACTGGGCTCCGAGGAGAGGAGCAGAGATAATCCACATAA